>JBOFXM010000069.1:0-17703 GCA_051654165.1 Metamycoplasmataceae bacterium | reverse complement strand
AGTGGTGGAACAAGTATTATGGTTCACTTAGGAATTGATTCAATTGGCATAAAAGAAAATGGAAATCCTATTGATTTATTTACTCAATATGTTGATACTGGTTATACAGTTCAAAAAGGTGATCCAATTGCTGATGTTGATGTTGCAAACTTGAAGAAACTAGCTACTTCAAACATTAGTCCTGTATTAGTTTTAAATGAATCTATTCAAGGTCGAGAAGTTAAAATTTTAGCTAAAAAAGGCAAAATTAATGTTGGAGATCCAATCTTCGAATTAGTTCCTAAAAAATAGTTATATTTTAATTAATAAAAATAATCTGACAAATCAAAATGTCAGGTTATTTTTTTATCCTTAATTAATCAAATAATCTATAATTATTAAATGAATAATGACTCTTTAAGTGTGATAAATGAAAATAAGCATAAAAATGTTTTAGTTAAATCTTTTAAAAAAATTAGAAATTTAGATGAATATTCTAATACGATTCATCTGTCTTTAGATATGACAAATGGCCGGATAATTTCAAAAGTTGATTCTTCATCAAACTCAATCAATGATTTAACCGTTTCAAATATTGGTAGTAAATATATTGAATATATTATTAGAAAAAATATTACTCATAAATCATTTTTGGTTATTAGTGATAATAATCTTGATATGAAAGTTTTTTCACAAGTGTTTGCTTCGTCCCTTAAAGCTAATAATATTAATGTTTTTTTTCTAGCAGGTAATGATTCAATTAATCTCGCCACTAGTTTCTCTAATATTGACGATTCATATGGAGGGATGATCTCATTTTCATCCTATCGTCAACAACCTAATATTATTTCAATAAATTTTTTCAATAATGACGGTTCATTATTATCCCAAATTGATTCATCATTATTTAATGAAAGTGAAGTCTTATTTAAGGATTCTAAATTTAATTCAAAAGTTTACGATGAAGAAATTGATATATTAAATAATCTAGATATAAATAAATATATTTCTACTTTACCAGAGACAAAAGATTTATCTAATCTAGTTGTTTCCATTAATAATAGTTACAAAATGAGTTCTGAAGTTTTAAATAATTTTTTTTCCAGAAATAACATCAAATATATTATTTCTAAAAATTCAAAACCAAATAATAATAAGAACATTAAAAAAGCAATTTTTAGTTCTATTAGAAATAGATCTGATGTAGCAATAAGTTTTTTTCCCAACAACAATTCATTTGAGATAGCAATTAAACATAAGAAACAATATATGTTTTATGATTTAAATGATTTGGTAGCAATGTATTTATATTATCAAATAAAATATTTAAATAATAATCCTGAATATTTCCATGATAAATATATTGTTAAAAACATTAGTACTAGTGATTTAATTTCCATTATTGCCAAGAAAAATAAGATAGCAGTAAAAGAGTATAAATCTTTTTCATCACAACTTTCAGAAAATAATGATCTATCATCAGGAATGATTTTAGCAACAAATGGAACTAATTATTTAATCACTAATGATCAAGTGAATTATATTTCTGATCCTCTGCATAATTTACAATTGTTTCTAGAAATGATTTCATTTTTTAAAAACTTAGATAAAACTCTTTACGATGTAATGTTAGAAATAAGTATTGAATATGGAATATTTAGACATACTATTAACAAACAAAATATGAATTACGTGGCGGCTAGAAAATTTTTCAATATAATGTCTAAAACTGAAAGATTTAACAATCAAAAAATAATAAGATTTGACAAAATAGAAAATGAAAATTCTGGCACAATAATAGTCAAGATTCAATTAGAAGATAATACAAAAATTTCTTTTGATTATTCTCATATAACGGGTTCTTTAGTTTCATATTTATCATTGATTTTTGATAATAAAAAGGTTATTAGTTCCAAAAAAAAGAAAAAACAAGAAATTCATTCGCTTGAGAAAAATGAAAATTACATTAACCTAATTATTAAGGAAAAGAAAATAATTGAAACTATCAAATTATTCAATGAAGATTATTCAATGAAAAAAACAAGTTGAAAAGATTTTTTTAAGTACTTTGTTTTTGTCGCCATTTTTATTAGTATATTTATTATTTTATTTAATACATTATATGGAAGTAATGGTAATCCATTAGCAACTTTTGAAGAACTAAATAAGTTAATAAAAAGTAGTAACCTTTTAACATTCTTGCTTCCCATTTTAGTTTTAATGTTTATGATACAAGTTATTTGTAATGCAATTTTAATTGGCAGGATGCTAAAAGTTCAAGGTCATAAAGTTCAAATTAGACATTTAATGATTGCTTCTTGTGTTGGGGTAGTAATTACAAATATTACTCCTTTATCTGTAGGTGGTGATATTGCATCTTATTGATATCTTATGCGTAAGAATTTGGATAGAGAATCATTAATTGCTACTTTTTTAGCAACTTCACTTTTATATCAAGTTGTTGGAGCACTTTTTTCTATTGTGTTCATTCCAATGGGGTTATTAATTTATGCAGATTTGTTTCAATCTGGAAGTGCAACCTCACTAAGTATTTTTATATTTGTTTTAATTGGTTTTTTTGGAAATATAATTGGAGCACTAGTCATTGGAATTTTATCCTTTAGTAGAAGGGTGCAAGCTATATTCATAAAATGATGTATTCAATTAATAAGTTTTAATCCTTTTATGATTTCAAGAGATCCTAGTTCACAAGCAGCAAGTTTTCAATTTTCATTTATAAGGATTAGAACTAGTTCACTAATGATTTTTAAAAATTTTTGAATAACAGTAGAATTAATAGTTTGAAGAAGTATACCTTATTTGGTAAGTTGTGGAGCAGTTCTTGCAATTGTTTCTGGTTTAATGAAACCTAATAATGAATTATGAGGTGGACAATATCTAAATTTCGTTATTTGTTATTCGATATTAATTGCGGCAAATGCAATCTCTATAACACCAGGCGGCTCTGGGACTAGTCAACTTCTTCAAACTCAAATCTTTCAGGTTTTATTCAAGAATACTGATGTCAATGGCAATATCATTGATGTAGGTCAAGTATCAATAATTTTTTCATTACTTTCAACAATATTATTTTTTATTATACCAACGATTCTTTCTGGTTTATTGCTTCTAACTGTTTGAATGGGTGAAAAAAGACTTGATAAATATTCAAAATTAAAAAGAGTTATTTCTTATGAAAGCAAGGATGTGCAAAACAAAAATATTCGTAAATATACAAGGTTTTATAGAATTGCAACAGCAATTTGAATTTTGGGGTTAGTAGCCGCACTTTTAACATATTATTTACCTTATGCTATTTATGCATAATGATTTTTAAGTAATTGATTCAATTTTTTGTCTTAATTTTTTTAATGCTGATTTTATTACATCATTCATTTTCATTTGACTATCTATTTTTTCGATAGCAGCAAGAACCGTTGAATGATCTCTATTTTTAAAAAAAATTCCAATTTCCTTATAAGTTACATCAAGAATATCTCTTATTAATCACATTGCAATATGTCTACCTAGAACAATATCTTTTCTTCTACTTTTATTTTGCAAATCTGTTCTTGATAAACCGTAATATTTGGCTACCACATCAACTATTCTTTCTTTCGTAATATTCTCTTTTTGTTGTTTTAATGATGAAAATATTTTTCCAATAACTTGCTGAGTATATTTAATATTCTCAATTTCTTCTTCATAGAATTTAACACGATTAATAGCACCTTCTAAATTTCTTATTGAATTTGAGTGATTTTTAACAATAAATTTAAGTGCTTCATCCTCCCATTTAGATGGATCGATATTTTCTTTCAATAATTTAACTTTTAAAATTTTCATTAAATCATCATAGGAAGGATTTTTTATTTCAATTGTTAAACCACCTTGAAATCTAGTAATAAATCTCTCCTCAAATCCTCCTAGAAGTCTTGGTTTTTTGTCTGATGTTATAATGATTTGTTTATTTTCACTAATATGATGATTAATAATATTAAAAAGAACAGCAAGCGTAGAATTTTTTCCTGCATAAGTTTGAATATCATCAAAAATAAGAACATCAAAATCATTATAAAGATCAGCAATTTTATTAATTTTTTCTTGATTACTATCCATTAAATGAAGGACTAATTTTTTCATAAATAAATCTGCAGCAATATAACAAACTTTTTTATTTTTCTCAATTAAATCATTCCCAATTGCATGCATTAGATGAGTTTTTCCTAATCCTGAATCAGAATATATAAACAAAGGTGAAAAAATAACTTTATCACTTTCAATTATCTTTTTAGCTGCCTTAATTGCTTCGGCATTAAAATTTGCATTAATATAATTATCAAAAGTTAAATCTGTTTTAATTTTAGATTTTTTAATTAAATCATTTTTTGTGTTTTTCGTATCAGATAAAGAAAGATTTTGATAACCATTTTTATCGATATATATAATTTTTGCTTCATTAGTGAATATTTTTTCGTTGATTGTTTTTATTATTTTAGGATATTTCGATTTTATGTAATTAAGACTTTCATTTGAAGAAAAAACAACATAAATTAAATTTTGATTGGTGACTTTAACTTTCACTCCTAATATAAAATTTGAAAAAGTTACATGATCATCAAGTGCTTTTTCAAATTCCAAAAGAAAATTCTTTGTATATAATTGATTGGTATTAGTATTCATATCCATATTTATCAATATTAAACTAATTTATAATCACTTATTAAAATAAGTAATAAAAATGTGGAAAATTTATATATTGAGCAATAAATAATTAATTTTTGTTATACTTTATTTATAAATTATTATATTTTAGTATCAAAAATAATTTTATTAAAATAATGAAATTACAAAATTTAGGGGAATATCATGAAAAGAACTTATCAACCAAATAAAAGAAAACATGCCAAAACACATGGTTTCAGGGCAAGAATGTCAACTCCAGGTGGAAGAAAAATTTTATCTGCTAGAAGAGCTAAAGGGAGATCAAAGTTAACTGTTTCTGATAAATAATGAAAAAACATGAAATTGTTAAAAAAACACAGGAATTTCAAAACATTATCAGAAATAAAAAACAATTTGTCTCAAATGAATTAATTTTATATTATATAGAAAATGATTCCTTTCAAATTGGAATATCAATTCCCAAGAAATTTATTAATGCTGTTGGGAGAAATTATTTAAAAAGACAAATAAGAGCTATAGTATCAAATATTGATTATCAAGACATAAAATATAAAATAATTTTGATAATAAGAAAAGACTATATGAAATTAACTTATCTTGAAAAGGAAAAAGTTATAAAAAAATTTATGGAAAGGTTAGTAAAAAGGTAAATTAATGAGCAAACAAATCAAAAGATCAGACAAATACGATTTTTTCAAGGGAACAGTAAATAATAAAAGCGTTAAAAAAACCCCTAAAGAAAATTTCAAACTTGGTTTTAAATGAGTAAAAATTGCTTTTTATACATTTCTTTTGAGCCTTTCATTAACTGGATGTATCCAATCAATTGCCATTCAGTCTTCTTCAACAACAGGTAGTGGAATTGAATTTTATCGTACTCGTGATGATATTTCACCTTATGTTAAGACATACAATATTGTTGACGATTTAACAAGACCTTTATTAGATAAATACGGTAATAATATTCGTGATAATAATGGAAACATTCTTTATCAACAAATGCTTGTTGAAGATTTAAAACAAAATTACTTAGTAACTAATAAAAATGACACTATTACAAATTTAAAAACTCAAATTAAGACACAAACTGGGCAAGAAAATTTATATGGTAATTATGATAACCATTCTTCCGCTTTAAGAATTATGCAAAAAGGTGCAGATAATAATTATCATTTAATTGATAGTACTTTAGATATTAATTCTATTTCAGAAAATGGCCAATTAATTCGAGGTACGGGAGATGAAAACAATTTTGTGTTTTTAAATTCTGATATGTTAAATTTAATAAATGAATCTCCTACATTAACTTACAATTATGCTAATAATTTATTAGAAATACCTATTTTTATCCAGAAACTTCCTGATGAAAAACCTACTGATGAAAAAGAATTAGAAACATGAGAATTTGCTAGATCTGGTGGAAGATTTCAAGCTTTTAGGGAGGGTTCTGATGAACCAGTTAAAGTTAATGATAAAGGACAATATTTAAAAGTCGATGGCAAGACACCATTGGATCCTAGCAAGAGAGAAGATGCATTAGAAATAAATAGTTTTTTATATTCATTTGAATTTGAAAAAATCATTTTGGAAGTCGATTTAAATACATCATTTGCATCTGAAAAATATTCAAGAGATCATTTACAATCATTAGTTAATGTTGTAATGCAATTTAATCAACTTCAAGGAATTGACAAATTACCATTTAATGAAACTTCAATCGAAACTAATAATGAATCTATAACAGAAAAAAGATTGAGAAGTTTAAATGAATTGCAATCAGGCAAATTTATTCCAAATCCACCAGTAACTGAATCAACATCATTATATTCAACTTCTTCATTTATTAATAACTTAGAAATAAGTAATGAAAAATATTCAAATGAAATTAGACTTGCAATATTATCATATCAACAAAATGTTCTTGCTTTATTGGGAGATGCAGGTTACTCTATTCCTAGATTAAATTTTACTGGAGCAAATCCCGATCCTTGACCAGAACCTGGTGTAGTTCCATTTAAATTTGAATTTGGTGCAAATAATAATAATGCATATAAAATTATTGCTGGTGGTTCTGTGATTAGTCAAAAACCAATTGTAACTTGATCTGATGCATGAGGTTTAGGACCATTTTATGGATTTATAGTATTTCCAATATCATTCTTAGTTAATTCATTAGTTGTTTCACTTCCTCCTCAATTAGATGGTGGAGTTGCATTATTATCTATTATAATATCTGTTATATTAGCTAGAATGTTGACATTACTCTTGACTTACAAATCAGTATTTGCTCAAACTAAACAGCAAGAACTTGCTCCTAAAAAGGCAAAAATTGATGCAAAATATGCTGCCTACAAAGGTAATAAGCAAATGGAGCAAAAGAAAAGACAAGAAACATCTGAGCTTTATAAAAAGAATAATATAAATATGCTTACTCCAATTCTATCAACACTTGTATCTATGCCTATATTCCTTGCTATGTGAAGAATAATTCAAGGTATTCCCTTTATAAAATCAACGTCACTTTGAGGAATTAACTTTTCTCAAACATCCTGGCGGGAGCTTTTTGAAGGCGAATGACAGTATTTAATTTTAATAATACTTGCTGTTATTGTACAAGCAGGATCCCAATATCTACCAAGATATTTGAATAAGAAAAGAATGAATGAACGTTCCAATGTTGCTGAAAAAGAAGCAATGAAAAAAGCGAACAGGACTCAAAATATAATTATGGGAATATTCATTTTCATGGCAGTTATTTTTGAGGCTGGGGTTCAGATTTATTGAATAGTTGGAGGTATCTGAACAATGCTTCAAACTCTCTTAATACATCATGTTCAAAAAACAAAGTTATTCCGGGAAAAACTCATCAAATATGTTTAAATTAAATCAACATTTATTAAAAGTAAATGTTGATTTTTTTATATTTCTATTAATGAATAAATTTATAATATAATTCTAACTACATGAAAATTGATAAGAACTTTATAAAAGCAAGTAAAGATATAAAAACAAATTATAAAGATTCTTGATCATTGTTTTGAACATATTATAAAAAAAATAAAAAATGAACAATATCATTAGCAATTCTTTCTTTAATAACATCTCTAACAACAATTAGTTTGCCCTTCTTAAGTGAATTAATTAATTTAAATGCAAAAGATAGTGATTGACATCATTTACTTAATATTTTAATCTTTTTATCTTTTGTAGCCCTAATAAGAATTATCATTTTTTTTATTTCTGATTATATGGCGGGAATTTTTAGCATCAAAATTGAAACACAAATAAGAGAAGAAATGATGGACAAAATTCACCACTTATCTATGGAAACTTTTGATAATCAACCTATTGGAATTTTCTTTTCACGATTCTTTAGTGATCTTCAAGAAGTAAAAATATATGTCAGTAGATTGATTCAAGAATTAATAACAATTGTTTGTTTAATAATAGGTGGTTTTGCTTTTGTTTTTTACATTAACTGAATAGTTGGAATAATTATTTTTAGTGTTTATTTAATAACATTACTTATCTATGTAATTTTCAAACAAAACTTAGTATATCATCAACAGTATAATAAAACATTAACAACTTTTATGAGTATTGGTATTGGTGAACATGTACAAATGGTATCAGAAATTAAATCTTTTAGTAATTCTCTTACAACAATAGAAAAATTTGACACGTTACAAAAAAATTATTATGATTCTACTAAAAAATTTATTAAGAAATCTGCACTATTTAATTGAACAGGTGCTGCATCATCAATTCTAATTTCCACAATTATTTTAATATTAGGCGGAATTCTTTTACACTACAATAAAATAAACACATCTGAATTATTAGGTTTAGTTGTAGCTTCAAACATTCTAATTATTCCGATTGAAAAAACTGCTTCACTAGTAACTGATACAATTATTTTAAATGCTAATATTGTAAGGATCAAAGAATTTCATGAATGAAAATTTGAAAGCAAGGAAGGAAGTATTGAAAAGCCTTTCGAAGGTAATATAGAATTTAAAAATGTTACCTTCTCATATAAAACAAGAGAAAGTAGCATTCCAGTATTTGATAATTTCAACCTATTAATTCCTAAAAATACAAGAACACTTTTGCATAGTGATCAAGTAAAGGGATTGACAACTATTTTTAAACTTATAATGAGATATTATGAAGTAGATTCAGGTGAAATATTATTAGATGGTATTAATATCAAAAACTATAATATTGATTATTTAAGGAAGCATATTACATATCAAGCTTTTTCTCCAAAATTATTTTCATCATCTCTAGCATTGGAAAGTTTATATCCGGATGTTGAAAGATATAATAATATTATTAAGTCTCTTGAGCTTGAAGAATTAATCAAAAAAAAGGAAATGCTTGATAAAAATATTAATTCACAAGGACTACAAATTTCCGACAGCGAAAAACAAATGTTATCAATTGCTCGAGGACTTTATTTTAATACCTCAATACTTCTTTTTGATATTCCAGAATATTGCTTAAATAAAAACCAATTACAAGCTATTGATAGAACATTAAAAATATTTGCAAAAAATAAAACTATTATTTTTAATAGTCATGAAAGTGATATTTATTTTGATATTGATAACTACATTGAAATATAATATCTTCAATGTATAATTAAGATTGTGAATATTAAAAATAATAATAAAAAGCAAGATCTTTATTTAAAAATGATTGTGGAATCTTTTATAAAATATGGCCTTCCAATAGGAAGTGAAAATTTAATAAAACAAAACAATTTATCAGTTTCATCAGCAACTGTTAGAAATGCAATGGCTGTACTTGAAAAAGAAGGTTATATTGAAAAACATCATTCTTCAGGTGGTAGAATACCTTCAGTTGCTGGAATAAAATATTATGCTGACAAACTAACATCTTCACCTGATAAAATGATTGAATTAAAATTAAAAGATATTTTTTCAAGAAGATGAGTTTCCATTGATGAAACAATTGAACATGCAGCAAAAGAAATTTCTGATCTCGTAAGATTAACTTTTATTACCTCAAATATTACTGAAACAGAATTATTAAAATCCATTACTTTAACTGAAATAGATAATAATCAATCAATAATTGTGTTAATTACTTCGACAGGAAGAGTCGAAAATAAAATTTTTGCTTTAAATGATACAATAAAAGCTAATGATTTGAAAATTGCAGTTAGATTAATACAAGAGAGATTGGTTGATGTTCCAATAAATGAATTAGGAGAAAGGGTTGAATTACTATCTAAGATTTTAAAAGAAAAAATTAAAAATGCCGAAGAATTAATAGTTGCTTTTGTTAGTGAGATATTTGATTTTTCAGTAAATCATAATCGTAAAATTTATGGTAAATCATTTATCATAGAATCAGAAGATATAGAAAGACATGATTTATCAAAATTAATTAATTTGATTGAACATGAATCCATTTGAGATTCAATTGAAGGAAGAAGCATTGAAGGTGAAAATTTAAAAATTGATATCGGACCATATAATGCATCAATGATTTCTAAAAAAATAACGATAGGTAATTCATCAAAAGAAATGTCGATAATTGGTAGCCATAGAATGGACTATTCAAAAGCGAAAAATATTCTTAATATGATTGAGAAATTTTTGAAATAAAAAAATTATAGATGATATTTTATTTTGAATTTTATAATATTTAATTTAAAAATTTTAATGTAAAATAAACTATATGAATAGTAATAAAATTAAGAAAAACGGAATATTAACATTTAAATACAACATGTATGATAAAAATGGTGATTGAATTCTTAGCAATGGACCAATCACAATGGTTGTTGGAAATAATGATCCACTTCCTGGTCTTTCTATGGCTTTGATTAATTTGGATTATACAATTAAAAATCAAACAATAAATTTTAGATATTATCCTAATGAAAATGATCAAAATTTTCAAGATGTTGATTTAGATTTAGAAATTTATAGTTATAACAATCATAGTAATGCTGAAAATAAAGAAAAATTTCAAAATAATCAAAACACTAATCAAGATTTTAATAATATGCAATCTAATGAAAATCAAAATTATGAAAATGATTTTAATAGTTTAGATCATAATAAAATCAAAACAGTCAAAAAAGAAATAAAGGAATTACAAAAAGAAATAGAGGTTTTATCTAAAAGAATTGTTGATCTTAATAATAATGAAGCTGTTCTTAACAAGAAAATTATTGATATATCAAAAGAAGCTCAATTTAAAATTGATGAATTTAAATTTTCATATAAACAAACATATGAAGACAAATTAAAAGAAGTTAAAGATTTTCAACTTCAAAATTTCTTTGAAAAATTCTTGAGGCCATTGAACAATTTATATATGGCTGTAGAATATGGAGTAAATGGCAGTGATAATCCTGAAGTTGTTGGTTATGTAAAGGGATTCGAATTATTAGTAAATCAAATGTTTTCGGTTATTGATGGATTTGGTATTAAAATTATTGAACCACAAATAGGAGATGATTTTAATCCTGAATTTCATAATATTGTTGATCTTATTGATTCAAATGAATTCGAGAAAGATAAAATTATAAATATAAAAAATAGAGGATATCAATTAAATGGTAGAGTGTTGATTCCAGCTAATGTTTCTGTTTCAAGCAATAAATCACATTCTAAAGAGAAAAAATCCGGAAATTTCTTTAAAAAAGCATAAAAATATCTGCTGTGTTAGATTTTTATAGATAATTTTCATTAAATTAATGATTAAAAAACTTAGTAAATACTGATAAATTTTAATTAAAAACAAACAAAATAAAAAAATTAGCAATATTTTGTTTAGAGTGCTAATTTTATGTTAATATTATGTATGAATAAATAAACAAACATATGAAAAGGAAGTAAATTTATGGCAAAAGAAAAAATTATAGGAATAGATTTAGGAACAACTAATTCAGTAGTGGCAATTGTCGAAGATGGAGTACCTAAAGTATTAGAAAATCCTAATGGTAAAAGAACAACACCATCTGTTGTTGCATTTAAAAATAATGAAACAATTATTGGGGAGATAGCGAAAAGACAACTTGAAACGAACCCAGATGCAATTGCCTCAATAAAAAGATTAATGGGAACTAAAAAAACTGTTAAAGCAAATGGCAAAGATTATAAACCAGAAGAAATTTCTGCAATGATTCTTGCTTATTTGAAAGAATATGCTGAGAAAAAAATAGGCTCAAAAGTATCAAAAGCAGTTATTACAGTTCCAGCATATTTTGATAATGCACAACGTGAAGCAACTAAAACGGCTGGTAAAATTGCTGGTTTAGAGGTATTAAGAATTATAAATGAACCTACAGCAGCCGCACTTTCATTTGGTCTAGATAAAACTGATAAGGATAAAAAAGTTCTTGTTTATGATTTGGGTGGTGGAACATTCGATGTTTCAGTTCTTGAATTATCAGGCGGAACATTTGAAGTTCTTTCTACAAGTGGAGATAATCATTTAGGTGGAGATGATTGGGATCATGTTGTTGTTGATTGATTATCAGAAAAAATTAAGAAAGAACATGATTTTGATGTAAATAGCGACAAAATGGTTATTTCTAGATTGAAAGAAGAAGCAGAAAGAGCTAAAATTCAATTATCAGGTTCTGATGTTGCAAAAATAATGTTACCATTTCTAGCAATTACATCTAGAGGACCATTAAATGTTGAACTAGAATTAACAAGAAGTGAATTCGAAAAAATGACATCACATTTAGTTGATAGAACTAGAAAACCAATTACTGATGCATTGAAAGAAGCTAAATTATCAGCATCTGATTTAAATGATGTTCTATTGGTAGGTGGTTCTACAAGAATACCTGCAGTTCAAAAAATGGTTGAATTAACAACAGGTAAAAAACCTAACAATTCAATTAATCCTGATGAAGTTGTGGCAATTGGTGCTGCAATCCAAGGTGGAGTTTTAGCTGGTGATATTAATGATATTTTATTATTAGATGTTACTCCTCTTTCATTAAGCATTGAAACAGAAGGTGGTATTGCAACTCCTTTAATTAAAAGAAATACAACAATACCAGTGACAAAATCTCAAGTATTTTCTACTGCACAAGATAACCAGGAAGAAGTAACAATTTCAGTCGTTCAAGGTGAAAGGCAATTTGCAAGAGACAATAAGAATTTAGGTCAATTCAATCTTTCAGGAATTGAACGTGCACCTAGAGGAGTTCCGAAAATAGAAGTTTCATTTTCTATTGATGCAAATGGAATTACTAAGGTAACAGCAAAAGATCAAAAAACTAATAAGGAGCAAACTATTACAATTACCAACTCTTCAAGTTTATCTGAAGAGGAAGTTCAAAAAATGATTGCTGATGCTGAAGCTAATAAAGAAATTGATATGAAAAGAAAAGATGAACAATCTACAATCATTAAAGCTGAAACATTAGTTAATCAATTAGAAAAATCTATTGATGAGCAAAAAGATACAATGGAAGAGTCTGCTAAAAAACAAATGCAAACAGAAATTGAATCAATTCAAAAATTAATTAATGATAGAAATATTGAAGAATTAAAAATCAAAATAGAACAAATTGAAAAAATAGTAGAAACATTTGCAAATCAATCAGCACAAGCTGCTCAAGAAGCCGCCCCACAAAATGAAGAGATTGATATTGATCCAAATTTTGATAGTGATCCAGAGCTAAATGATCCTGATGAAATATCAACTAAAAAATCTTAAAAAAATATTTAACTTATATCTTAAAACCATAATTAACATTATGGTTTTGTTTTTTTTATTAAATATACATAATAAAAATGCTAAAATTAACAAATAAATTATGAAAAAAAAAGATATTGATTTAGAAAAGAAATCTAAGTTTGTTACAATAACCTTAGATGATGAATCTACAGTTGAAGCAGAAATAGTATTTACTTTTGAAGAAAATGGTGATACATATATTTTATATGCAATAGGTGAAACAGTTCACCCAGCAAAAATTGCTGAAGATGATTCACTAATAATGATTGAAGATGATGAATGAGAAATAGTCGAAAAAATATTTAATGAATTTATGAATGATGATGAAAACGATATCTTTGAAGATGAAGAAGAATAATGGAAATTTCAGAATTAACTAGAGATATTTTAATATATTCAGCTATTGCAGTTGTTATAGTTGCTTTAGTAGTTGTATCAATAATTTTTTATAAAATCATCAAAATTAAACAATCATTAAAGAAAAAGACATTAGATATTCTAACTTCAGATTCAGTTGTTGAAGGTCATTTAAAAGTAATTCAAAGACCTGATTTTGGAGAACCTCTTTTCGAATTAAGAGATGCTGTAACTAATCCAGTGGATGATGAAATAGTAGAATTTACCATCAATACAATTATTAAAAATAATTTTAAAAATGTTTTAATGTTAAATTATAAAACTCCATATGAAATAATATCTATTTCTAGTAAAACTGGAGCAGAGATTAACGTTCTTGCAAATGAATTAGATATAAATGAATACAATGAACTTAGCTCTAAATTCAATTTTGATCATAATTTGAATGTATGAAACAAAATAAACATTACTGAAAAATATGACATAATCTTGCTTTTAGCTTCAACATCAAACTACCTACCCATATATGAGCAATATATTAATAATTTAAAAGATGGAGGAATGTTCTTGATTGCAAATGTCAAAAATAACAAATTATGAAAGAAAGAATTAATAAATAAAATAAGTAAAACGAATTTAAATTATGATATCCTTAATTGATATAAAGGTTTTATCTTAATTGTAAAATAGCAAAATCAAGGAACGAAATATGAAATCTAAAAAAACATTACTTACAAAAGAAAAAATAAATGAATTAAAACAAGAACTTAGAAGACTAATTGAAGTTGATAGAGTTGAAGTTATCCAAGAAATTAAAGATGCTAGAGCTCAGGGAGATTTATCTGAAAATGCTGAATTTGATTCTGCTCGTGAAAAGCAAGGAATAATTGAAGATAGAGTTCGAGAATTAGAAGATTTATTAGAAAATTCTGATGTCTTAAAAAAGCAATCGTCAAATTCTTTGGTTTCAATTGGAACAACTGTTGAAGTGAAAATTGGTAAATCTTCTAAAACTGAAAATTACACTATTGTTACTACATATGAAACAAATCCTTTTGAAAATAAAATAAGTAATCAATCTCCATTAGCTATTGCCTTAATGGGTGCAAAAAAAGGAGATGCTGTTACTGTTGAAGGTCCTAAAAAGTACGAAGTAACTGTTGTTAACATTATAGCTTAACTTAAATATTATGGATATTGAAGATAAAAGATTTAAAAAAATTCTTTTCACACAAGAACAAATAGAAAAAAGAATAGTAGAACTTTCCTCATGAATTGATGAAACTTATAAGAACTCAAGAGATCTTATTTTAATTGGTTTATTAAAGGGTTCTATTCCTTTTCTTGCTCAATTAATTAAAACTGTAAAAACGGAACACACATTAGATTTTATGACTGTTTCTTCATATGGTGGAAATGTTAGAAATACTGGAAATATTAAAATAATCATGGATTTAATTACTGATATTAGAGATAAAGACGTTTTAATTGTGGAAGATATTATTGATAGTGGAAGATCTCTAGAAAAGATTAAGGAGAATCTGGAATTAAGACATCCAAAATCCTTAAAAATAATCACATTGCTTGATAAACCTTCGAATCGTAAAGTGAATATTATAGCTGATATTTCTGGCTTTGTTGTCCCTGATGAATTTTTAGTAGGTTTTGGTTTAGATGTTAAGGAAAAAATGAGAAACGTCCCTTTTATTGGTGTTTTTAATAAGAAATATTTAAAGGAATTATAAAATTTACTATATAATACATTGTTATGAAATTAGTTATAGTAGTAGATTCATCAACAGGATTGACAAAAGAAGAAGCAGAAGCAAGAGGATGATATTTTTTGCCACTTATCGTTAATGTAGATGATCAAGAATATGAAGATGGTATAGAAATAAATTCAAGAAATTTTTTTGACATTTGCAAGGTTAATTCAAAAGCTTCGACATCTTGTTCATCAATTGGACAAGTTCAACAATTATTAGAAGAAATCGCAAAACCAGATACATTTGTTGTTATTTATCCCATTTCAAAAAATCTTTCAGCACAATATCAAAATTGTGTAAAAGGTGCAGAAGGTTTTGAGAATGTTCATGTTATTGCATCAGAAAGCATTTTTATTCCAATTATTCAAGAATTAGTTGAATTAGAAAATGGTGTAAAAAATGGAGATTTTTCAATTCAAGAAGGTATAGATATTATTGAAAACAAAACACCTAGAGATTTAAATAATGTAGTTGTTATTCCTAAATATTTTGATAGCTTGGTTAGAGGAGGAAGGTTATCACCTTCTGCAGCCAAATTAGCGAAACTTCTTAAAATTGTACCAATCATTTCTTTGCATGATGGTAAATTAGAAAAATTAGGAAAAGGAAGAATTTTTGATAAAACTACTATTAAAATTGCTGTAGACACATATAAAAAATTAAACAAATCTAATGAAGATTGAATAATGCTATTTGCTCATTCAATGAACACCAATAGAAGTCATATAATGAATGAAATTAGTTCACAAGTAAATAATAGTAAACCATTTATTGAGATTTTAATTCCGCCATCAATTGCTATTCATACTGGACTTGAAGCTGTGGCTTTTATATTTATAAAACCGAAATATCCAATAAGCGAATATGATTTTAAAGGGAAAATAGAATAAGCATGAATTCTGAAAAAAGCTTCCCCAAAATATTTCAAAAATCAGCAGAAAAAGCCTCAACTAAAAATCTTCTAATTTCATATTCATTAATGTGAATGGGTGTTGGTGTTGCTTTAATTTTTCTAATGACATATTTAGTTATGGCCGTTCCTCAAATTGGTGATTTTGTCAGAAGTATTTCTAATTCCTCAATGGGTTGATCAATTCTTTTGATTATTAATATTGGTTTAATTCTTACTATATCATTTTTAATGAATAAATTAAGTACACCTATTTTAGTATTGCTATATTTAGCATTTGTTTTTGTGGAGGGATTATTCGTCTCTTCAACTTTATATTATTCTGGATTTGGAATACAAGCTGAAGGTTTGAAAAATGTCTTTTTGTTATTTCTAATTCCATCAACCATTTTTGTAATAATGGGATTACTTGGTTACTTTCAAATTTTTGATTTTTCTAAAATTGGACCATTTTTATTTTTTGCAACTATAGGATTATTGATATTTTCACTTTTTCTTTTTTTCTTTGGCGGTGATAGTGCTCAAAAATGATATTCAATAGCGGGAATTATTATATTTTCATTATGAATTGGTTTTGATATTTGATGAATTCAAAGAACTTCAGAACAAATTGATTTTTCAGGTGGTATGGAAAAAGCACAACTTGTCAGAATAGGTTTATTGTTTGGTATCCGTTTATTTATTGATTTTATTAATATTTTATTGTTTGTTGCTAGGCTAATAAGATAAGCAATTATTTTATCATTAAATAATGATATGATTTTATATTTTTTAAAGGAGTAATTATGGTTATTAAATTATCTAAAAAGATTCTTTTGCTTAGTATGTCACTTATTGCAATTGCACCTATTCCAATTTTTGTCTCTTGTTCCAGTCAAGAAAATTCAATTGAAAATGAATTATTGGATTTAGAATTGTCTAAAAATATTCAACTAAAAATTGCATATGATGATGATCAATTGAGTAAAATAAATTTAATTGACCTTGGTTCAAATACACAACAATTGGATCAAAATGGTATTTCCATTAGTAATTCTTTTAATAATGAGCAATTAGCTAATATTTTTATTTTACCTGAACCTAAGACTGCGGAAACAAATGATAATTATGGCATTTTTTATACTTGGGATTTTACAAAGAAAGATATAGTTTCTTTTGATAGAAGTGGAAATATTTTATTTGAAGTTTATGTAAATGTTGGTTTAAAATCATCAACATCTTATGTCACAAAACCAAGAATTTTCACAATCAATATCGAAGATACTA
>JBOFXM010000068.1:0-2420 GCA_051654165.1 Metamycoplasmataceae bacterium | reverse complement strand
TTTCTACTGAAGAAAAGAATCATTTTGCATCATTAGGAAATGCTAAAGCTTGATTTGAATCAACACCAATTACTAATTGACCATTATCTTTATTTTTAATATCACTTAATGTATTAGATGTTAAAGAACCAGCAACAGGTAAAATTATTTTAGGTGAATCTGAAGTAGAACCAACTATAGCGCTTATTCTATTTATTACATCTGGAGTAGGAATGAATTGTGAATCAAGATATACTTCTTGAGCTTGAGAATTGCCTTCTCAAAATTCCACATTTTTTGTTGGATTAGCTTTATTTCAATCAAGCATACCTTGCAAAAATCCATTAACAAAATCTGTAACCCCATCAAATACTCCACCGCCAAAAGTGTTCAAATGACGAGGTAAGTCTTTTTCATTTAAATATTCAGCTGCAGCTTGTCCAACAACTCATGAAGCTTCTTCAGTTTTAAATCCAAGCCCTAAAAATTGTCCTTCTGGAACAATGTCTGAACCATTTCAATCAACACCGATAATTACAGCTTTTGAAGCAATAAAATTATCACGATTACTTCCTTTTTCAATTCAAGCTTTAAATGCATCATATTGTTGGAATCCTGTCAACACTCATGTTTTAAATCCCTGCTGCATTGATTGAGTATAAAGATTGTCTAATTCACTAACACTTGTAGTTTCTCTAAAAGTAAAAGTAGAATTGTTTGATTTTACTTGTTTTTGATAAAGTCTAATAGCACCTATTGCCGATTCGTTAAATGATTTGTCATTAACAACACCTTCAGCAGTAATTAATAAGGTTTTTCTTTGAACTATTGATTTATCATTAACGAAATTCAATCTTTCCTCTAATTTAGCACCATAGTATTCTTCAGTTTGTTTAGAAATTCCTATATCGAATTTATCACTTTCATTTGACGAGCAAGATACAAGCAAGATTGATGCAGGCACTGCAAGTGTCGCTATTGCTCCTCCTAGTAACATTTTTTTTACAAAACTCATTTTTTTCTCCCTTATTTACATTAATCTTATATGTAATTATAATTATATAGAAACAATATGTATTTAGATAAATGAAGTGTTATTTTTTAATAACAAAACACACAAAACAATGATCTTTTCATTTCTAATCTATTATTGTTTTAATGTAATTGAAGGCCCCATTGTTGATGAAATGGTTAAACTTATAATATAAGTACCTTTAACAGTTGCAGGTTTTAATTTTTTCATTAAGGATATTAATGTTTCACAATTCTCAACAAGTGCCTTTGTTTCCATGGATACCTTTCCAATTAATGAATGAACAATACCCGATTTATCCGCTCTATAATTTGCTTTACCTTTTTTAAGTTCCTCAACTGCTTTTGCAGGATCTGGTGTAACAGTTCCTGTTTTTGGATTAGGCATTAAACCTTTAGGACCTAATACTTTTCCATATTTACCTAATGTAATCATCATTTTTGGTTCTGCTACCATTACATCAAATTCGAAAACACCTTTTTTAAGAATTTCATCTAGTTCCAATCCAGAAGCAACAATATCAGCACCTGCTTTTCTAGACGCTTCTTGATTTTTAGGATCATCAGATGCAACTAAAACACGAATTATTTTTCCCGTTCCATGAGGTAGCAATACAGCGCCTCTTAATTGTTGTTCTGCTTTTCTTGTATCAAGATTTAAATTTAGAGCTAAATCAATTGATGCATCAAATTTAACAAATGAAGTCTTTTTAATTATTTCAATTGCTTCAGTTAATGAATATTCTTTAGTTTGATCAAATTGCTCTAGAGCTTTTTTTAGATTTTTACTTATGTGTTTAGCCATTATTCATCACCTTCAGAACTATCTTTTTTACCAATAACCTCAACTTCAACTGAAGCTGTTGCATTTTCTGCTGCTGCTGCTGCTTCTGCCTCAAACTTTGCTTGATCTGCATGAGCTTTTGCTTCTGCTAAAGCTGCTTTTTTAGCCTCTTGCATTTTTAATTCAATATTATCCACACCTTCAATAGCAATTCCAATATTTTTAGCTGTACCCGAAATTATTTTCATTGCATTTTCAATATTATCTGTATTTAAATCTTTTAATTTATAAGCTGCAATTTCTTCCAATTGTGCTTTGGTAATTTTTCCAACAATTGTAGTTTTGGAATTTGGACTACCTTTCGAAACCCCTGCTGCTTGTAAAATTTTATATGCTGCAGGAGCTGAAAATAATTTAAAAGTAAATGATTTGTCATTATAAATTGTGATTTCAACAGGAACTGGTTCACTGCCTCTATCTTTTGTTTCATCGTTAAATTGTCTTGTAAATTCTGGCATTACTATTCCAAGACCTGCTAATTCAGGTCCTGGCTTAGCTTGACCAGCATTAAACTCTAATTTAGCAATACGAACTATTTCTTTTGCCATAGTTGTGCTCCTTATTT
>JBOFXM010000067.1:0-5656 GCA_051654165.1 Metamycoplasmataceae bacterium | reverse complement strand
TATTTAAAATAATAATAATAACTATTCCTTCAGCGATTATTGGTGCTAGATTATTTTTTATCTTTGAAAGATTAATATATAATCCCGAAAACCCTTTTCCAGGATCAAGTTGGTATGCTATTTGAGAGGGGGGTCTTTCAATACATGGTGGAATAATTCTTCCAGCAATTTTTGATTTAATTTTCATACGAAGACATAGAAATATTTTAGATGTTAGAAAAACTTTAGGAATTATTTTACCGACGGTTTTAATTGGTCAAGCAATAGGAAGATGAGGAAATTTTGCTAATCATGAAGTTTATGGAAAAATAGTTGAAGAATGAGAAGTTTCATGGTTAGGTCCATTTATTTCTTCCAATATGTATATTGCTGATTTTGCAGGAGCAGCTCCGGCATTTAGAGCACCATTGTTTTTATATGAATCAATTTCATCATTCATTGGTTACATTGTAATCAGTTGAGTACTTTTAAATTTTGGTTTAGTAAAACCAGGCGTGCCTGCAGCATTGTATTTAATTTGATATGGAGTAACAAGAACAGCAATGGAACCTCTTCGTGATGAATCTTATGCCTTCTATACTATTCTTTCTGTAATTTTTATAATCATGGGTATTATTATGGGAATTTACTTTCATTTACAATCATTTAAGCTTTATAATATTGAAATTGTTGGTAAAACAAGAAACTATGTTTCCAAAACACAACTAAAACCGCAACAATTAGTTGTAACGGGAAAGAGATGAATAAATGAATAACGAAATTTTTTATGATTTAATAGTGATTGGATCTGGTCCTGCAGGAATGAATTGTGCTCTTTATGCTGCAAGAGCTAATTTAAAAGTTCTTATTGTAGAAAAAGGAGCTCCAGGTGGAAAAATGACTACAACATTTAGAGTTGAAAATTGAATTGGTGATGAATCAATTACTGGAGCTAGATTATCTTTAAGAATGTTAAAACATACTAAAGAAGCTGGTGTTGAACATAAATATGGTGATGTTGTTAAGATTGATTCAATTTCTGAATTTGATAAATCTGTTATTTTAAAAGATAATGTTATTCTTAAAGCAAAATCTATAGTTATTGCAACTGGAACTATAAATAGAATACCTGAAGAAATTGAAGGTATTAGAGAATATGAAAACAGAGGGGTATCTTATTGTGTTATATGTGATGGCCCTTTTAATAAAGGAAAGCCTGCTGCTATAATAGGTGGTGGTAATAGTGCTATTGAGGAATCTATATATTTGTCTTCAATTGCTAGTGAAGTAAATATTTTTGTAAAAGATGACAAATTAATTGCAGAAAAATCAATTATTGAGGATGTTAAAAAAATCAAGAATATTCATATTTATTTTAATTCCTCAGTTAAAAAATTAATTGGTGAATCATCATTGGAAGAAATTATTGTCAATATAAATGGCAAAGAAGAAAAAATGAAAATAAATGCATTATTTCCTTATATTGGTTTTTTACCAGTTAATTCCTTTGCATCTCATTTAGATATTTTTGATTCAAGAGGTTTTATAATTACAAATGAAAATATGGAAACTAATGAAAAAGGAATATATGCAGCTGGAGATGTTCGAGTAAAAAACATAAGACAAATAATCACAGCAGCAGCTGATGGAGCAATTGCTGGCAAGTCTTTAGCAAATAAAATTAAATAAAATGAAACTCAATGTTGATTTTTAATTTATAATTATAAGATATTTATGGTCAATTTTATCAATCTATAAGTCTTGATAAATAAATAAAGAATGGAATATATGTTTAATAAAAAAGAAGTAAAAAATATTAAAAAAGATTATGTTGCAAATACAGTAATTATTTATTTTTCGGACACTGAATTAGGTGAATTTGATACTATTCATAAATCCATAAGAGCTAATACAAAATTCTTAAAAATTGGAACTACTGAAATAAAAAACACAGGAACAAACATAAAAAATAAATTCGAATCAAAATTTTTGCAATGATCAACAAAAGAAGATATGAATAAAATAATTCCAGCTCCAATATTTTTTCAACAAAATATAGACAAAATTAAAGATGTAATTCATAATGCAGATTTAGCTATTATTTTATATAAATCTCAAAGTGTTGAAATGATTTCTTATGTTAGAGAATTTGCTCACATTCTAAATAAATATGATGTATTTTCATTTCATTGTGTGGTGGAAAATTTTGTTAATGAAAATGATGCAAATAAACTTTATGCTAAGCTTAAAAAAGAAGCTTTAAGATACCACCAACCTTTTATTCCTATTTTGGAATCAACAATCATTGAGGCATATGAAGATGCAAATTTAATTAATAGAAAGAAATATATTTCTAGATTTGCTCTAGATTTAATTGAATCATTTGTTGTTCCTTTTGTTGAGCCTGAACTAAATCCAAATCATTTTACATTAATTAAATCTTTATTTTATTCAAATGAGAAAAATTTTATGAACAAAGTTATTCCAACAATGGGGATTTCAGATACAAAGGTTGATTGATTGGATTTATCAATTATTCGAGCTTTATCTAATCCAATATTTTATGGATCATTTGGTGCTTCAGAAACTTTCATCGTTACTGTTAAGGCCCCTTATATTACAAATAAAATGATTGCAAGAATTGAATACATTTTAAAAGCAGTTATTGGTGATAAAAAGAAATTCATTATTTGTAAATATATAGGTGAATTTGATGTTAATGTATATAGCCAAATTACTATTCTTGCTATAAATGTCGATGAATCTAAATTAATTTTAGAACATAAAGATATTGAAACTCATATCAAAAAGTTATTAGCTGAGCTTCAAAAATCTAAACAATTATTTACTGATGATGAAACTAGAACAATAATGCTAGAAACACCTTGAGAAAAAATTCAAAATAAATAGTTTCATAAAAACAAAATTTATTTCATTTTGTTTTCTTATAAATTCCATAAACATTATAATATTTATTATTTTGGTAATTTTTTAAGAAATGAAAACCTTTTTTTAGTTTTTGGATTTTTGGTAAATTTACATTCTGGAAAATTAATGCATCCAATAAATTCATCACCTTGGCGAGAATTTTTAAAAATTAATTGACCTCCATCTAATGGACAAAGTTCTCCAACTAATTTAGGTAATAACACAGTTCTTTCTAAAGCAATTTCAGCAGTTTTATATGAATCATTAAATCTATTTCAAAATTGTTCCATTGTAAATTTATAATCAATTTTACCTTCAGCGATTAAATCTAAATCAGCTTCAACACGTGCAGTGTATCCTTCAGTAATTTCATTAGGAAAACCATCAATTAATTTTTTAATAACTTCTTCACCAAATTCTGTAGCCTTAAGAGCTTTACCTTCTTTTTCAACAAATTGACGATCAATTATTTTATTAATTGTTGTAGCAAAAGTTGATGGTCTACCCACTTTTATTTCATCCAGTTTTTGAATTAATGATCCATCATTATACCTTGCTGGAGGTTTTGTTTCATGCGCCATATTAATGTATTCCTTAACATCAATAATTTGACCTTTTTCATATTTTGGTAACTCTTTAGAATTTTCATATCCCCTGAGTTTTAAATAACCATCAAAAATAACTTTCGATGATGACAATTTAAACATATGTCCAGAATTAATAAGATTGTATCTTAAAATCTCTCTTTTGGGAACTGTCATAATGGCTTGCATTGTTGTATAGTAAATTAAAGAATATATTTTATTTTCTGAAGAAGAAAGTGAATATTTCTCACTTGCTTTTTTAGGTGTTAAACTAATATTAGTCGGTCTAATGGCTTCATGAGCATCTTGATCACCAGCAATACCTTTAATTGAATCAGAAACATATTCTGGCCCAAATACTGTCTTAATATATTTTTTTGCACTATTTAAAAAAGGAACTGATAATCTTGTTGAGTCTGTACGAGGATATGAAATAAGTCCACCATCTCCATAACCTTCATATAATCTTTGTAAAGCCGATTGAGCTGCTTTAGATGACATATCTGCTTTTCTATATAAAGCGGCTTGTTTTAAAGGTGTTATACTAGCATCATTTTTAATAGTTGTTGATATTTCATTAACAGTTAAAGGACCTTTTAATGAATTATAAATTTCATCAATATTTTCAGGAAGAATTCAACTTTTGTCAATATCTTTATTATTAGCATTAAAATAATTTGCAGTGATTTCCTCATTAATAACTGCATCTATTGTATGGTATTGCACAGGAATAAAATTATTAATTTCATTTTCACGATCGACTACTAATTTTAAAGCAATCGATTGCACTCTTCCAGCAGTTGGAGAAATTGGATAATTTGCTAATTTTGTTTTAATTAGATTTGTTAATTTAAAACCAATAATTCGATCAAGCATTCTTCTTGATTTTTGAGCTTTAACTAGATTTTCATCAATTATTGAAGGATGAGCAATTGCATTAAGAACTGCATCTTTTGTAATTTCATTGTATCTAATTCTTTTATATTTATCTTTAATGTCTAAAAATTCAACTAGATTATCTCCAATTGCTTCACCCTCACGGTCTAAATCGGTTGCAATATAAACAATTTCAGCTTTTTTGGCTTCTTTTTTTAACTTTTCAACAACATCTTTTTTAGAGGGTTCAATTGAATATTTAGGTTCTCAATTTTCAAAATCAATTCCCAATCTTCCTTCACCAGAAGTTGACATTTTTACAATATGACCAACAGAAGCCAAAACTTCATAATCATCACCAAGATATTTCTTGATTGTTTTTTCTTTATTTGGTGATTCCACTATAACTAAATAATTCATATTAATAAATATACCATAAAAATAAAACCATTCCAAAAATGACAATTATTCTAAATTTGATAAATCCACATTATGAAATACTTCTTGAATATCCTCATTGTCTTCGAATCTTTCAAGTGTCTCCAAAAATTTTTCAGCTTCCTCTTTTGAGAGTTTCACTTTTTCTTGTGAAATATAAGTCACTTCTGCAGTTTCGAATTTCTCAATTCCTATTTTTTCCAATTCTTCTTTAACGTTGTTTAAATTTGATGGCTCAGTATATATTGTTAAATATCCATCTTCAATTTCAACATCAATAGCTCCTGCTTCAATTGCCATCATTGTAATTTCATCTTCATTTTCATTATTAAGTTCTATTTCAAGAATTCCCCTTCTCTCAAAATTATATGGAATTGAACCTGCCTTACCCACAGAACCATTGGCTTTTCTAAAAAGAAATTGAACTTCTGAAGAAACACGATTATAATTATCTGATAAGCACATAACTAATAACATAATTCCATGCTTAATATTCCCTGAATATATAATTTCTTTAAAGTTCGATCCTGCAGAACCTGTTCCAGAACCTTTTTCAATTGCTTTTTCAATATTTGCTTTAGGCATGGACTTTGCTTTAGCTTTATTAACTGCTAATCTTAATGCTGGATTAGAACTTATATCTGGACCACCTAATGAAGTTGCAACCATAATCTCTTTTGAAAATTTTGCAAATGCTTTTGCTCTTATAGCGTCTTGAGCGCCTTTTCTATGTTTAATATTTGATCATTTTGAATGTCCTGCCATTTTAAATCCTTAATTTTTAAATTATTATCATTAAATAAAATTTTAACATTTTTTATAATTGTTTTATTAATTCCATCAATGCATCT
>JBOFXM010000066.1:0-5916 GCA_051654165.1 Metamycoplasmataceae bacterium | reverse complement strand
GTTAAAAAGAATAAAAAAAAATAAAAGAATTACCTTAAAGAATTCAAGCAAATTCGTTTTTAAATTTTTCAAGATTCTTTCATTTCAATATATCGTTTTCTCTCTTTATATAGGTTCATTTTTATTACCTATTTATTTTTTAGATGAAACTCTTTTTAATAGATTAAATGTTTATTTAATATTATTTGTTGTAATTTTTCCTTTGATTCAATCTTTTTTTCACTTTTATTACACTGAAACTGGATCAAGATTTTCAAGATTTCAGGTTTGAATAGGTTCAATTTTATTCTTCTTAATTATTCCAATTTTCATATTGTTGGTACCATAATTACTAAAATAAAAGTATCAAAAAAATAAAAATATTCTTGATTAAAATATTGAATTTCTAAGAAAATATCGCTTTTTTTTGTTATTTTTATTTTTTTCTATATAATTAAAAAGCAACTATGACTTAGAAATATAAGGTTCTTGATACTCGGAGATAAGTTGTCAACCGATATCATGTATTTATATGGAGTCTTGTTCAAAAGAACACAAAGGAGACAACAATGGATAAAATTAACATAAAACTTACCGCTTATGAAGCTAAAATATTAGACGAATCAGCGATAAAAATAGTACATATTATCAAACAAGCAAATGGAGATTTTAGAGGACCAGTTCCTCTTCCAACAAAAAGAGAAATCTTTACAATTCTACGTTCTGTGCACGTTAATAAAAAATCTCGTGAACAATTCGAAAGAAGAACTCACAAAAGATTAATCGTGATCAACAACCCTTCAAAAGAATTGATGGAAAAAATCAAACGTGTGGAATTATCTGCAGGTGTAAATATTGAGATTGTTTCAAAATAAAACAATTAAAAAATAAAAATTAGAAAGAGGAATATTATGAAAGGAATCTTAGGTAAAAAGATTGGAATGACACAGATTTATTCAAATCATGGTCAATCAATACCAGTTACAGTTATTGAAATTAGTCAAAATATTGTAACTAGAGTATTAACTACTGAATCAGATGGTTATAACGCTATTCAACTTTCTTCATTCGAGAAAAAAGAAAAACGTTCTAATAAACCATTGATTGGACATTTCAAAAAAGCAAACACAACACCTAAGCGCTTCGTTAAAGAAATCCGTGAAATGGATGGATTTGAATTGGGAGCAGAAGTTAAAGCTTCAATTTTTAAATCAGGAGAACTTGTAGATGTTACAGGTATATCAAAAGGTAAAGGTTTTGCAGGGTCGATTAAAAGACATAATCAAAAAATTGGACCTAAATCTCATGGTGGAGGTGGTGGTTCAAAACCAGTACGTCAAACAGGATCATTGGGAGATATCTCAGGTAACAAAGTTGTTAAAGGTATGACAATGCCTGGACACATGGGAAATGTTAAAAGAACAGTTCAGAACTTAGTCATTGTTAATGTCAATGAAAGTGAAAATTATATTTTAGTTAAAGGTTCAGTGCCAGGACCTAATAAAGGTTTTGTAATTATTAAACAAGCAATTAAACAATTACCTAATAGAAACGAAATTGAATTAGTTAATTTAAAAGAAGAATTATTCAAAAATGAATTAATCGAAAAAGCAAAACATTTAAGTGCACAAGTCAATTCAGATATGTCAATTGATGAAATGCAAGCAATAATTTCAGCTGCTGAATTAGAATTGAAAGCTAAAGAAGATGAATCTAAAAAAGCTAAAGAAGAAGCAAAAGCTAAAGAAGTTGCAAAAGCTAAAGAAATAGCAAAAAATAAAGAAGAAGCAAAATCTAAAGCAAAAGAAGAATCTTCTAATGATAAAAAAGAAGAGGTGAAATAATGGAAAAAGTTGCTAAAAAAACAAAAGCCGTTGTTAAACCAGCTAAGGTTAAAGAAGCCAAAGAAATTAAACCTACTAAAGTTAAAAAAACAAAAGAAGTTAAACCAACTAAAGTCAAGGAAGCAATAGATGTTCAATTAACTGCTTCAAATACTACATCTGATAAAAAACCTTCTGCAAAACAAAGAAGTTTAAAAGCAAAAGCTGAATTAAAACCTTTGAATAATGAAATTACTCTTCCAAAAGAAATATTTGCAATTGAAAATGTTAATAATCAAGCAATTTTTGACACTATTCTTTCTGAAAGAGCTTCAAGACGTCAAGGAACACATGCCGTTAAAACAAGAGCAACTGTTTCTGGTACAGGTAAAAAACCTTGAAAACAAAAAGGTACTGGTAAAGCTAAAGCCGGAACTTTACGTTCACCTGTCTTTGTAGGTGGTGGTAGAGCATTTGGACCACAAGTTGAAAGAAACTACAATACTAAAGTAAATAAAAAAGTTAGACGTTTAGCATTTTTATCTGCATTAACATTATTGAATAATGAAAATTTGATTTTGGTCACAAATGATATTAAACTTTCTAAACCAAAAACAAGTGATTTACTTAAACAATTAGAGAAATTAAATTTACTAGAAAGAAAACATATTTTGTTAGTTACTAGTGATGAAAACATCTTTAAATCAGCAAACAACACAAAAATTGAAACACTTAAAGTTAATTCATTGTCTGTTGAATCATTATTATGAACAGATGCACTTGTTATTAATGAATCAGATCTTAAGATTCTAGAAGGGATGTTGAAGTAATGAATATAAATGAGGTAATTAGATATCCAATTCTTACAGAAAAAACATATAAACAAATGGAAGGTCATGTTTATACATTTGCTGTTGATAAAAGAGCAAGTAAACTAGAAATCAAAAAAGCCATTCAATTTATTTTTGAAGTAAAAATTGATAAAATTAATGTTTTTAATGTACCGAAAAAAGCTAAAAAAGTTGGTAAGTATAGCGGATTCACCAAAGCATATAAAAAAGCAATCATAACATTAAATAAAGATTCTGCTTCTATTAACATCTTCCCAGAAGAAGGAATTGCAAAAGATGAAGCACTTAAAAAACCTAAAAAAGATTTAGATAAATTAAAAGCAATTTCTGAAGCTGAGAAAAAAGTGGCTGCAAAAATTGCATCATCAAAGGCTAATAAAAAAAATAAAGATGTTGCTGAAGTTAAAGAAACAAAAACAAAAATTGAAAAATCAACTTCTAAAAAAGTTGAAAAAAAATCAGAATCAAAAACATCAAAAAAGGTTGTTAAATAACAACATTATAAGAGCTTAAAAGAAAAAACTATTTTTAAGCAAAGGAAAGAAAATTATGGCAATTAAGAAATTAAAACCAACTACTAATGGTCAACGTAATATGACAGTTCTTGATTATAGAACTAATCTTAGTGGAGATAAACCGGAAAAATCATTATTAGTAAATCTTCCAACACAATCAGGAAGAAATAATCAAGGAAAAATAACCACAAGACATAAAGGTGGGAGAGTTAAAAGAAAATATAGACTTATTGATTTCAAAAGAAATAAAGATGGAATTGAAGGAAAAGTAGTTTCGATTGAATATGATCCAAATCGTAGTGCAAATATTTGTTTGATTAATTATGTTGATGGTGAAAAAAGATACATCATTCAATCTAAAGGATTAAAAGTTGGTGATTCAGTCTTTTCGGGACCCGATGCTGATATTAAACCAGGAAATTGTCTTCCTTTGGAAAATATTCCTGAAGGAACAATTGTTCATAATATTGAAATTCAACCAGGTGGAGGAGCTAAATTTGCTCGTTCAGCCGGAACGAGTGCTCAAATTTTAGGTCGTGATGATAAAGGTAAATATTTCATATTACGTCTTAAATCAGGAGAAGTAAGAAAATTCTTACCAAAAGCTAGAGCAACAATTGGTGTTGTTGGTAATGAAGAACATTCACTTATTAATATTGGTAAGGCAGGACGAAATCGTCATAAAGGTATTAGACCTACAGTTCGTGGATCTGTTATGAATCCAATTGATCACCCTCATGGTGGTGGTGAAGGAAAACAACCTATTGGACGTAAAGCTCCAATGACTCCTTGAGGTAAAAAAGCTCTTGGAATTAAAACTAGAGATAACAAAAAAGCTTCAACAAAATTAATTGTTAAGAGAAGAAGAGGGGATAAATAATGGCTAGATCACTTAAAAAAGGACCATTCATTGACGACCACTTACTTAAAAAAGTTGAAGCAATTATTTCTAAAAAAAGTCCTAAAAAACCTATTCAAACTTGATCGAGGCGTTCAACAATCTTTCCTAATTTTGTTGGACTAACATTTCAGGTTCATAATGGAAAGAAATTTATAGATGTCTATGTTACTGATGATATGGTTGGTCATAAGTTAGGTGAATTTTCACCAACTCGAACCTTTTCAGGTCATGGAAATGATAAAGGGAAGAAAAAATAATGAAACCACAAGCATCAGCACAATTGAAATTACAAAGAATTTCACCAAGAAAAGCACGTTTAGTAGCCGATCAAATAAGATATGAATCAACATCTGAAGCATTATCAATTTTGAACAATTCGAACAAAAAGGCTTCAAGATTATTTCTAAAATTATTAAATTCAGCAATCGCGAATGCAATTAATACAAAAGGAATGGATCCAGATAAATTATTTATTTCTGAAATGTTAGTAAATGAAGGACCAACATTGAAAAGATTTCAACCTAGAGCTCAAGGTAGAGCATTTCCAATATTAAAAAGAACTTCACACTTTGTAATTAAGTTAGAAGAAAAGTAGAAAGAGAGTAATTTATGGGACAAAAAGTAAATCCAAATGGTTTCCGTTATGGAATCACCAAACCACATAACGCTGTATGAATTGCTGGTAAAGCTAAATTTTCAACTTATTTATTAGAAGATATGAAGATTCGTGAATATTTAGAAAAATTCGTTAGAGAATATCAAATTGGTAATGTAGTTATTAAAAGAACACAAGATGAAAAAGTTTCAGTGCTTATTTATACTGCAAAACCTGGAATAGTACTTGGTAATGAAGGAGCAAATGTTAAATTGCTTACTAAGAATATTCAAAAATATACAAAGAATCGTAACTTAAAATTAAATCTAGAAATTATCACAATTGAAAATCCAGAATTAAATGCTCGTTTAGTAGCTGAAGAAATTGCTATTAAATTAGAAGCTCGTGCACCTTTTAGAGTTGCTCAAAAATTTGCTATTAGAGGAGCTTTAAGAGCAGGAGCTAAAGGTATTAAAACTAAAGTTTCAGGAAGATTAAATGGAGTTGATATGGCTCGTAGTGAAGGTTATACTGAAGGTGAAATGAAATTACATACTCTAAGACAAAATGTTGATTATGCAACTGCAACTGCTAGAACTACATATGGAGCTATTGGAATTAAAGTTTGAATTTCTTTAGGAGATTTCCTGGAAGGTGGTAAATAATGTTACAACCAAAAAGAACAAAACACCGTAAAACTTTTAGATTAAAACATGATAAAGGTGTGGCATTTAAAGGTAACAAAGTTTCATTTGGTGAATTTGGGTTACAAGCCAAAACTTCTAATTGACTTTCAGCAAGACAAATTGAATCTGCAAGGATTGCAATTACTCGTAGAATGGGTCGTGAAGGGCAAGTTATTATTAGAATTTTCCCACACTTATCTTTAACTTCTAAACCTATTGGAGTTAGAATGGGTAAAGGAAAAGGAAATGTTGAAAAATGAGTAGCAGTTGTTAAAGTAAATACTATGTTGTTTGAAGTTTCAGGAGTTAGTGAAGAAATAGCTAAAGATGCTTTAAGACTTGGTGGTCATAAATTACCAGTAAGAGTAAAAATAGTTTCTAAAGCAGATAGTGAGGCACAAAATGCAATATAGTACAATTCAAAAAAAATCTAAACAAGAACTTTTGGATTTAATTAATGAACTTAAAGCGGAATTATTTTTATTAAGATTCAAGAATAAAACTGGACAGCAAGATCAAACACACAAAATTAGATTGGTTCGTCGAGATATTGCTAAAGCCTTAAC
>JBOFXM010000065.1:0-2415 GCA_051654165.1 Metamycoplasmataceae bacterium | reverse complement strand
TGCTTAAAAACTTTATAAATTCCATTTGGAATCACACCTTTTGGATCCTGCTTAAAATTAGAATTAATTTTGATTGAATTGATTTTCGCAGGATTTTCAATGAATGTAATTGTTCCTGTATTATAAATGGGTTTAATCTCCATAAATTTTACCTCTCAATACTAATTTCTACATTATATCAAATATACAAATGATTTATTCAATTGCTTTTGTATTGATGTGGAACAATAACATTTCAATATCTGCAGGATTTATTCCTGAGATTCTATATGCTTGACCCAATGTTTCAGGTTTAATTTTATTTAGTTTTTGCTTAGCCTCTGTTGCTAAATTTTGAACATTATCATAATCAATATTTTTAGGTATTTTTAAGAATTCCAATCTGATCATTTTTTTAGCTGCGATATTTTGTTTTTTAATATATCCATCCAATCTAATTTGAATTATTAATGAATCTTTATATTTAAAATCACTAATAAAATCATTAATGTCTATATCAGGTCTAGCCAAGATCTTATATATAGATTGTCCATGCATAATGTTTCATTTCTCAGCTAATGGATCACTTGAAGATAAATGAATTTTTTTAAGTTCTTCAATTTTGTTACTAATCATTGTGTATTTTTCTTTTATAGCATCGAATATTTCTTGATTTATCATATTTGTTTCTAAAGCATATTTAGCTAATCTAATATCGGCATTATCATTTCTTAATAATAATCTATATTCAGCTCTTGATGTTAACATTCTATATGGTTCACTAGTGCCTTTAATTGTTAAATCATCAATTAAAACTCCAATATATGAATCACTTCTTAAAAGATTAAGTGGTTCAAGATTCTTTAATTTTTGAGCAGCATTAATTCCTGCAACTAATCCCTGTGCAGCTGCCTCCTCATAACCACTAGTTCCATTTATTTGCCCAGCAAAAAACAAATTTTCAATTATTTTTGATTCTAAAGATTTTTTTATTTGTAGTGAATCAATGGCATCATATTCAATTGCATATCCTCATTTTGAAATCTTAGCATTTCTTAAACCAGGAATTGTTTTAATAAATAATTTCTGAACATCAATAGGCATAGATGTTGAAAGGCCATTAATATAATAAATATCTCCAATCGATGTTTCAGGTTCAAAAAATATTTGATGTCTTTCTTTATCCTTAAATCTAACAACTTTATCTTCAATTGACGGACAATATCTTGGACCAACACCATTTATTAATCCAGAATACATACTTGATTTTTCTAAATTATTTAAAATTATTTCATGAGTTTCTTTATTAGTATAAGTAAGATAGCAATGTGTTTGTGTTTTCATTTTCACATTTGATCTTGATGAAAAAGTTAAATCTTCCTCTTCCAATATTTCTTCTTCAACCTCATCCAAATCAATAGAGTTTGCAAAAACTCTTGCAGGTGTTCCGGTTTTTAATCTCATTAAATTAAAACCAAGATTTTTTAAATTCTCAGATAGTGAGGATGAAGTTGAATCACCATCTGGCCCAGAAATAGTTACTTCATCTCCTCTTAATATTCTGGAATCCATATAAGTCCCAGTTGTAATTATTACAATATTAGAATTAATTTTTTCTCCAGAATTCAAAACTACCCCATTTATTTTATTATTGTCAATAATTAATGAACTAACCATTCCCTCAATTAGAGTAATGTTTTTATTTTCTTTCACATGTTTAACAATAATTTCTGAATATTTATCCTTATCAATTTGCGCTCTAATTGCTCTAACGGCTGGGCCTTTCGATAAATTTAACATTTTTACTTGAATCATTGATAAATCAGCAAAATAACCTTGCATTCCACCAAGAGCATCGATTTCCTTAGTGATTATACCTTTTGCAGGACCTCCAATTGAAGGGTTACAAGGCATAGAACCAAGTTTGTTTTCATTTAATGTTATTAGTGCAATTTTGAAATTTTGTTTGGCTAAAGCGAAGATGGATTCAACTCCAGCATGTCCGCCCCCTACAACTATTGCATCAAAATATTTATTATTCATGTCCACTTTCTTCTTTAAATATTTACTATTAAAGTATTTATATAATAATAACCTTTAATGAATTATTATGTTCATTAAATTTAATGGAATTTCCTTGATTTCTTTTCATTCACCGATTTTAATATTATAATCTTCTAATTTTAATGCACCAATTCTAGATCTATTTAATTCTAATACTTCATTGCCAACAAAATGAAACATTCTTTTAACTTGATGATGTTTACCTTCCGTTAAAACAATATTACAAGACTTAGTGCCTGTTTTGATAAATTTAATTGGTTTCAAAATTTTGTTATCCAAAATAATATGAGATTGAATTTTTTCAATCATCTCATCATTTAATTCATTTTTTAAAATGACATTATATTCCTTTTCTATATTGGAATTTGGTGC
>JBOFXM010000064.1:0-1590 GCA_051654165.1 Metamycoplasmataceae bacterium | reverse complement strand
CAATTAGAAATAATAGTTCTTCAATTAGTTAAATTACTAAAAAATGGAGAAGAATTAAAAATGTCTAAGAGAAAAGGAACATCACTTTATCTTTCAGAATTAGTTAAACAAGTAGGTGTCGACACAGCAAGATTTTTTTTAGTTAATAGATCACCTAATTCTCAAATAGATTTTGATTTAGATCTAGCAAGCATGAAGACCAATGATAATCCTGTTTTCATAGTTCAATATGCTTATGCAAGAACTCAGCAATTAATAAAGAAATCAGTATTTGATGGATTTAATAAATTCAATAATCCTGAACCAAAAGAAAAAGAAATAATTGGAATGCTTGAACAATTTCCTACTATTTTAAAGCAAATAGCATCAAACAATAAGGTACACTTATTAACGCAATATTTAATCAACCTTGCAAAAGAATTTAATTCATTTTATTCAAATAGTAAAATTCTTGGTAACATTAGAGAAGAAGAAATGATTGCTTTAGTTAAAGCCTGCAGTATAGTAATAAAATTAGGACTAAATTTATTAGGAGTTTCCGCTCCGGAAAGAATGTAATTATGAACAACACAATACTAACCATAATCCACTCATTATTTAATGACAAAAGTAATGAGGATAGACAATTCACATTTCAAGAAATATTCGAGAAAGTTGAATCCATGTTATTTGAAGAATGAAATAGTAACAACACCAAATCAATAAGTAAAGACAAATTGCTAGAGATAAAAATGGGTGAAACATATAAGTTATTAACATTAGATGGAAGCTTTGTTAGACATGAAGACAACACATGATCAAAAAGAAAGATAAATGAAGCTTAATAACATCCTGTTTAATAGATATTTATTTAGACAACGTCTAATAATGATTTGTGTTGCTTTAATTGTATGTGTTATAACAACCATTACACTTTTGTTGACCTTAAGAACAGAAAACGGAGCTCTAGGTATATTACTTTTGATCGTTGTTATAGCTATTTGGTTTTTCCCATTATATCTAATAATCGTTACTACAATGACTTATTTAACCTTACAAAAAGAAGTGAAAAATATAGGTGAAGAAAAAGAATTATTCGATAGAATGACAAATGAATTAATTAGAGAATTAGTAGTTAGAAATGGTGTTAAAGTTAGTGTACTAATTGAAAAGAAAAGTGACCTCGAAAAATTCAATAAAGTTATTGATGAAGAACTTAAATTTCAAAGAAAAAAAATTGAGTTATTAAATAGCAATAATTTATAATTAATTACATGAAATATATTATCTCCGAAACAGAAGTACCAGAACTTGTCACTTATTTAATCAAAAATTTAGGAGAAAAAAAGATTATTTTATTAAATGGTGAAATTGGTACAGGCAAAACATTTTTTGTTAAAGAAATAGCCAAACAAATGAAGGAAGATGAAGTTGTCACTTCGCCTTCATTTCAAATTATGAACATATATAAGAAGATTGTTCATATTGATGCATACAATATAAAAGGAAATTTGGAATCCTATTATGATTTTTTTGAAGATAAAATAATAATTATAGAATGATCTAAAAACATAAATATCAATTTTAATAATGCTATAGAGATTAATATAA
>JBOFXM010000063.1:0-3805 GCA_051654165.1 Metamycoplasmataceae bacterium | reverse complement strand
ATCATTTTTTCAACATGTCTTCTAACTTCTTTAGCTCTTGTTTCGGTAGTTGTGATTCTTCCATAAACAATGACATCAGTTGCTAGAGAACGCATTACTTGTTTTCTTCATGTTGCATTTCTTCTAAAAAGTTGATGTGGATTAGCCATTATTCATCTCCCTTATTTAAAATGATTTTTAGTTCTTCTAATTTAGCAACAATTTCATTTACTGATTTTTCACCAATTGAATTAATGTTTTTCAATTCTGATTCTGATAATGAAATTAATTCAGAAACTTTAGAAATTTTTGCTCTTCTAAGTCCATTTGTTGAACGAACTGTTAAATCTAAATCATCAATAGTCATTGATTCAAATTTTGAATCTTCTTTTTTTGGAGATTCATCCTCAAAAATATTATTTAAATCTAGGTTGTGAATATTACCAATAATTTGCATGTGAGCTATCATAATTTCTCCTGCTTGTGAAAGAGCAGTTTTAGCATCTATAGCTCCATTAGTTTCTATTGAAATTTCTAATTTCTCTTGAACTGCATATGATGAAGTGTTTAATTCTTCAACGCTTGTTGAAACTCTTATGATTGGAGAAAAGTTTGAGTCCATTGCAATAAACGATCCACTTTTAATTTTTGAATCCATTTTAGAATTATTTTCTTTAATAATGATTTTATTGTAATCTGAATCATAATAACCTCTATCGGCTCTTAAGAATAATTCAAATTCTAATGCACCTTTTTTAGCTACATTAGCAATAACCATATCACCATAAGCACTGGTTGCTAATTCCAATTCAGAAGGAATTGATAAATCACTAACTTTAACTGGTCCTTCGATATCATTTTTATAATGAATCTTAATAATAGTATCATCACCAAAAACTTCAGAATTATATTTAAATTTGATTAGTGATAAATTTGATAATAAAGTAATAACATCAACATCAACTCCAGGAATTGGAGCATATTCATGTGAAATTCCACTAATTTTTGCTGCAAATGATGAAACACCATAAATAGATGAAAGTAAAACTCTTCTGATCGATGTTCCTAAAGTATTTGCCATCCCTCTTTCAAGAGGTTGAATAACAAACATTGTATTGTTTTCTGAAATCTTTTTCGATTTTATTTCATTGTAGTTAATTTTAGTTATTTTAGACATTATGCTCTCCTTCTTTTTAAAATTTTCTTAGGTGGTCTTGTTCCATTATGAGGAATTGGAGTAACATCTTCAATACCTTTAATAGTAATTCCAGAAACTTCTATTTGTTTACGAGCTGCATCTTTTCCAGGACCAATTCCTTTTAATTTTACATCTACTTCTTTAAGTCCAAATTTCTTTGCTTCTTCAGCAGCAGCAGCTGCTGCTAAACCAGCTGCATAAGGAGTTTTCTTTTTAGTACCTTTATAACCAATTGCTCCTGAAGATGATCAAGCAAAAACATTTCCTTGTTCATCTGCAAAAGTTACAATTGTATTTTGGTGAGTTGAATGAATGTGAGCAACACCACTAACAATAACTCTTTTTTTAGTTTTTTTAGCCATATTTACATCCTCCTACTTCTTCTTACCTGTTGGACTGTTTCTTGGTCCTTTTCTAGTACGAGCATTCTTCTGAGTTACTTGTCCTCTAACTGGTAATCCTTTTCTATGACGTATTCCACGATAAGATTTAATTTCCATTAAACGCTTAATGTTAATTCCTACTTCTCTTCTTAAGTCACCTTCAGTCATATATTTACTAGCAACTTTTCTGATTGCACTTAATTGCTCCTCAGTAAGTGCTGAAACTTTAATATTTTCATCAATATTAGTTTCTAATAATATTTTTTTTGCTAAGCTTTTTCCAATTCCAAAAATATATGTTAATGATATAACAATACGCTTATTATTTGGAATCTCAACGTTTAGTATTCTAGCCATTAATTAACCTTGTCTTTGTTTGTGTTTTGGTTGGATACAAATAGCACGAACAACGCCCTTTCTTTTTATTAGTTTACAATCTTTACACATTGTTTTTACTGATGCTCTTACTTTCATCTTTCTCCTCGATTATTTATGTCTAAAAACGATTCTGCCTTGAGTTCAATCATAAGGACTGATCTCAACATCAACAGTATCTCCGGGAAGGATTCTTATTTGATGAATCCTCATTTTACCAGATACTCTTGCCTTAATTTTTAAGTTGTTTTCACATTCAACTTCATATTCAGTTGTAGAAAAGCATTTTGTTACTTTCCCAGCCATTTTTAACGCTTCATTTGCCATATTCTGTAGTTTAATTCATGTCAATAAATGTATGAATTAATTCCTTTCTATAGTTTGATGAGTATTAGATTATATATTTTATATATCTAAATCACGTTGTTCAATTATTTTTAATGATTTCTTTAAAAGCAATTGAATTTATATCTTTTAAAGAAATCCCTGGACTTATGATATAAGAAAAAGCAAATATATGCCAGGTTTTGGTGAAAATTATTATTCAAAATAAGTTATGGTAATAATGTTTATATAAACATAATACCAAATTTATTTAAAAAAAATGACACTTTTTTGTTTTTTTATGTTAGGACGATTCCTTTGCCATCTTTAATTAACACTGTTTGTTCATAGTGACTTGACTTCATTTTACTCATTGAAATAACTGTTCAACCATCTTTTAGAATTTTTATTTTTCGGGATTTTTGAAGAATCATAGGTTCAATGCAAATAACCATATTATCTTTTAAAAGTTCTCCAGTTCCTTTTATACCATCATTATTAATATAAGGTTCTTCATGAAGAGACTTACCAATTCCATGACCACTAAATTCAATAGGTGTATAAACATTTTGTGATTTAAGATATGAACCAATTGCAAAAGCAATATCACCTGTTCTTGCACCTTTTTGAATAGCATGAAGACCAACATTAAATGCTTCTTCTGCTACTTTAATTAAAAATAAATCTTCATCACTTGCATTACCAACTGCTTTAGTAAAGGCTGAATCAGAAAAATAACCATCATATATTGCGCCAATATCAATAGATACTAAATCTCCTTCAACTAATATTCTTTTTGAAGGAATACCATGAATTAACTCTTCATTAACAGAAGCACATATTGTTCCTTTAAAACCATGATAATTCAAAAATGCCGGTTTTGCTTCTCGTTTTATAATTTCATCATATGCTAGCTTATCTAATTCAAGAAGTGAAACTCCCGGTTTAATTGCATCATAAATTATTTTTTTTACTTCTTTTAAAATTGAGCAAGATTTTTTGATTAAATCAATTTCTCTTTCACTTTTAATGATGGTCATTAATCATTGTACTTTTCTAAAATTTTAGCAATAATATTTTTAATGCCTGTATCTGAGTTAATTTTAAATAGTAATGATTTTGCTATATAATAATCAATTAGAATTTTTGTTTGATCATTATAAACTTGTAAACGTTTAATAATTGCTTCTGGTTTATCGTCTTCTCTAGTAATTAATAAAGTGCCATCATTTTCACAATAAGGATGAGTTTTTGATTTCATTAATGTTGTATTATATGTTTTTTTACATACTGAACAAAATAATCTTTGAGATAGTCGTTCTACAATCTTTTCTTCAGGTAATTCAAGAAGAATAACTATAAATTTATCTTGTTTTAAGCTTGCCAAAAAATCAGCTTGATCTATTGTTCTTGGATAACCATCTAAAATATAATTAATATTTTTAGCTTTTAATTCGGTTACTTTTTTCTTAACAACTTCATTAGTTACATCATCTGGTACATATGCACCTGAAGAAACTATTTGTTCAATTTTTAAACCTAAATC
>JBOFXM010000062.1:0-3237 GCA_051654165.1 Metamycoplasmataceae bacterium | reverse complement strand
CAATTAATGAATTTATAGTAATCGGACCTAAATCTTTTATATCACTTAATTTTGTAAAATCAAATTCAATAAAATTCTCAAGAGATTTAATTTTCGAAGCAATAATTTTACAATTTCTATCTCCTAAATGATTTATCCCTATTGCAAATAATATAAATGATAAATCATTTTTTTTCGAATTATTAATTTCTCTCAGCAAATTATTAAGAAATTTTTCACCAATTCTCGGAATCATTTTAATTTCTTCGATTTTGTCATTTAATAAATAAATATCAGGATATCTTTTTATTATTTTTAACTCATAAAATTTTCTAATTCAAGATTCACCTAATCCAGTAATATTCATGGCCTGCCTTGAAGCAAAATGAATAATTTTTCTAATACTTATTTCAGGACATAAATTATTAATACAAAATTGATCAGTCATTAATTCATTATCAACGAGTTTCTGTTTGCAGAATGGACATATGTTTTCTTTTTGATATTTTTCCTTATTATTTTTCTTTGAAAGTGCAAATACTTTTGGAATTATTTCCCCAGCTTTCTTTATTAAAACATCATCACCAATATTAATGTTCAAATTATTAATATAATTAAAATTATGTAATGTTGCAGCAGAGACTATTGTTCCCTTTAATGAAACTGGTTTTAATTGTGCATTATAAGTTACCATACCAGTTCTTCCAATAGTTATTGTTATTCTAATTAATTTGGTTTCAACTAATTCATCATTAAATTTATATGCAATATTGTATTTAGGAAATTTAGAAGTAAAACCTAATTGATCATAATATTTTATTTCATCTAATTTTATTACTATTCCATCTGTTTCAAAATCTAATATATTTCTATGATTTTCGAATTGAGCAAGATAACTAATCATCTTATCAATATCATTTGTAAGAAGGCCATTATCTAGTGTTTTGAATCCTTGTTTTCTTAAAAATAATAATGATTGATGAAATGAACTCAATTTATGTAATTCGGGTGAAACAATTTCATAAACAAAACAAGATAATTTTCTTTCTTTAACTATGTTTCTATCATTTTGTCTAAGAGTGCCACTTGCCATATTTCTAGGATTTGCAAATTTAGAATCAGATTTTTTAAGTGTTGAAAAATTAGATTTTGAAATAAACACTTCTCCTCTTATTTCAATATCATCTTTATAATTTATAAAAATAGGAATGTCACTTATTATATTGTAGACATTGTCAGTAACATCTTCGCCTATTGTTCCATCCCCACGTGTTAATGCTTTATTTAATTCTCCATTTTTATATTGTAAAGCAATTGATAAACCATCAATTTTAGGTTCAAGATAAAAATTAGTTCTATCATTTTTTGTTACTTTCAAAACATCATTCCTAAATTTCTTAACATCTTCTAATGAATAAGCTTTATCCAAAGAAAGCATCTTCTTTACATGAGTAATTTTTTTAAATTTATTCACAATATTTGAACCAACATTATTAGTCGGTGAATTTTCAGAAACATATTCTGGATATTGCATTTCCAATTTAACTAATTTTCTTAAAAAAGCATCATAAATTTTATCTGAAACAGTTGGAGAATCATAATTGAAATATTCATCATTTCATTTATTTATTTTTTCTACAAGTGATTCAATTTCTTTTTTAATATTATTCATAATAATTTACACTAGTTTTGTAGGCATATTTTGTCATCACACCGGAATAGGCATAGTACCATTAATTATTAAAGAAAAACAAATAATAATTGCTAATATTGCCACAAAACAAATTCCTCCCGTAATTGTTGTATTTCATTCTCGATAGTCAATTCTTTTCGCATAAGGATCATAACCTCTAGTCTCCATTGCATTTGACAAATCATCTGCTTTTGCAAAAGCAGATACAAATAAAGGAACAATCAGAACAATTGTAGCTTTAACTTTTGTTCTCAAATTACCATTCGAAAAATCAACACCTCGCGATGCCTGAGCTTTAAGTATTCTTCCTGCTTCATCTAAAAGTGTTGGAATAAATCTTAAAGCAATAGTTATTATTTGAATAAAAATATTAACAGGAATTTTCATTCATTTTAATGGCATAAAATAAAATTCAAGAGCCTTTGTTAAAAGAACAGGCTTAGTAGATAAAGTTAAAATTGTCATAACTAGCAAAATTGAATATATTCTCAAACCGATATTCAAAGTATCAACCATTGTTTTTCATGATACTTCTATTGATAGAGGCGGATAACTTCATCATATATGCATATCTCATTTTCATTCTTCAGGAGGTGGAGCATGATTTGTAAAAACATTAATAATAAATATAAATATTCCAATTCATAAAGGTGTCCAAAGCATTCATAATAATTTTAAGGGTTTTTTTGTTGCTATTACAAAAACAACAATTAAAGGAAATAATAATAATAAAGAAGTAAAAAAAGTATTTGATAATAAAAGCAAAACCACAAATGCAATTGCACCAAATAATTTTATTCTTGAATCTAATTTGTGTATAAAAGAATTTGAATGAACATATCTACCAATATTTATTTTCATTATTTTTTACTCCTTTCCTTATTTATGAATTACAATCTATTTTTTCTATATTGATTTATTTCATCTGCAAGATCATTAATTGTTTTAACTTTTTCAATTGGCATACCTCTTTTTCTAAGTTCATTAGCAAAAGCCAATAATTTTGGAGGTTCCAATCCATTTTCAACCAGAAAATTTGTATCTTCAAGAATATCAATTGTTGGACCATCTTTAACAAGTTTTCCATTACATAACATCATAGTTCTGTTAGTATATTCTAATACATTATCTAAATCATGTGTCACTATTATTATGGTTTTACCATTATCATTTAGTTTTTTGAATAATCTTAAAATATCTTTTGCACCAGCAGGATCTAATCCAGCAGTTGGTTCATCGAAAACCAAAAAATCGGGCTTCATTGCCATTATTCCTGCCAGAGCAACTCTCCTCTTTTGACCCCCGGATAATTGGAATGGTGACTTATCCAAATAATCGACAGGAAGACCGACTTCAACAATAACTTCTTTTGCTATTTCTTGAGCTTGTTCTTTAGTTGCACCCATAGTAATTGGGCCAAAAATAATATCTTTTTCAATCGTTTCTTCAAATAATTGATATTCAGCAAATTGAAAAACGATTCCAATTTTTTTTCTTATTTCCTTAACATTCTTTATTTTTTTTCATGATTTTTTTATAACCCTGCCATCAATAATGATTTCACC
>JBOFXM010000061.1:0-1724 GCA_051654165.1 Metamycoplasmataceae bacterium | reverse complement strand
AACTTCTTCTAGATATACATTTAAACGTTTTGTTTTCAGAATTGATAAGTTTTTTAATAGTGTTTTCTATTTCAGAAACAACGGAGTTGCATACATAAACTCTTGAATATGAAGAAATACCAAAGACATATTTTAAATTATTCATTATTTCTTCTGAGTAATTAATATAAATTCTATCAAATGATACAATAATATCATTATCATTAATGGAACAAATTTTTTTAATATTTCTAGCTAGTGTTCGCACAAAACTCATTTTGTTTTTACCCTTTAGTGAAAGTTCGCCATATCTAACAAGTATTTTATTGTACATTAATTTACACCTTTATTAAGTGTGTCAATTAGATTATTTAAAGCAAGATTATAATTACCATCAAGATAACAATTTTCAGATATAATAACACTTTCATTAAGTTTTAAATCTGATGATCTTTTAGGTGCTATTAAATTTGATACTTGAATATATAATTTAGAAATCTCAATTTTAAGTCCCACTGTTGAAACATAACTTATTACAAGAGATAATAACTCTTTATATTCATTCATAATATTCGGATTATCCCCATTAGGAGTATTCAAAATGATGGTCACAATTTTTTCACGTAAATTCTTAATTGCTATAGCATTCTCATATTCTTCAGGACTTAAAATAATATAATTTCTTTTAATATAGGATTTCATATTGCTTAACAATATAACCAACCTTTCAAATTTTAGTAAGTTTGACTCTCCTTCCAAATAAAATATTTCTAATTTTTTGTTTAGCTTAACAAACAATAAATAGAAACCTTTTAGTTGATAAAATAAACTCTTATATTTAAATTGTTTGGAAGAAAAACTAATTTCATAAGTATCTTCATCTTTAGCAATTTTTTCGATCCATGAATCAATCTCAGTTATGAAATTAGACAATTTATTTATTTCATCTTCAAATTGTGAGAAATAAATTCTGTCAATCTGATAAGCAGTCATAAGATCATTTTTAATAGTTATAAACAATTTCGAAATATCTTTTTTATATTTTCCTAATTCAATTTTATTTTTAAGTATAAAATTATAAGAATTAATCTCTCTATTAATTTCTTTGTCCAAATTTTTCAAAGTATATAGAATTTTATTTGTAGATTTCTCTATTTCTTCTCTATTATCAATTGAATAAGATGAACAAGTGTTCTCATGAATGGTTTTTATTGAATTAATTTGTTCGTAAAACGAAATATAAGAAAAATCACAATTTATATTTTTTTTAGTACTCTCAAAATGCCTTTCAATGCTTTTAAAATACATAGGTATTTTAGTAAAAATAGTCATTTCTAATTCTTCACAATTATTTGCAAATTTAATTAATTTTAAGAACTCATCCTTAATATTAGCAAATTCAATAGCAACACTTTCCATTTGATTTGAATCAACCAAATCATCTAATGTTTTAAGTTTAATTTCAATTTTTCAAAATTCATCTAATATCAACTTTTTTGATATTGGATTTACTTCTTCTATCATTCTTTTATTAACTTCATTTTTTAATTCTCTTAAGCCACTTTTATATTCGATAATTTCTTTCCTTGCAATTTTAATATTCTCAAGAATTGAACCAACAGTTTTGAAAAATTTATTTGAAAGTATCTCAATCTCTTTTTCATTTTTAACAATATCTTTAAACAATCTCTTCGATTTTAAAAGTTGATATTTTAGTATTTTATTTTTTCCTTCAACTGAAAGAT
>JBOFXM010000060.1:0-1120 GCA_051654165.1 Metamycoplasmataceae bacterium | reverse complement strand
CATATCCTTTATCTGAATTAATTCCTATTCCTATATGAGTTTTATCTTGTGCAAAATCATAATAGGTATTCTCATCAAATGAAATATTTCCAACTATTCCATTTATTAAATCAATTGGATCCGGATTAATTATTTTATTAAAAGCAGCTCTAGTTTTTTTCATTCCATCTGATATCCTTAAACCTTCTATAGTATTTGGAATGATTATAGGTAAAATGGTTTTAGAGACATTTTGAACATAAAACATGTCATGATTATGTTTTCCAGGAATTAGTTTTTTCGGATATATCTTTATTATTGATTTTACAACACTTGATTTAATGGATGATTTATTTTGTGTAAAAATAATTGATGAATATGATTCAATTTCCAAGCCTTTATCATCTATTAGAAAACTTTTATTATATTGAGGAGTTCTTGTGAATTTAAGTAATAACTCACTAAAACCATATCATACGCGAGTAGATGAATTTCCATTTTCGCCTTTCAATTTCTTTTCAAATGATGAAAAAATTGATATTGATGAAACGTCCTTAAATGGTTTGTTTTTAAGATTTCTCGATGAAAAAATTACATCTGATCCAGGATAACTAATAATAGTATCAGAAATATAGGTTACCTCATTATTTATCGAAATTGTAAATACTTTATTCTGATGTGGAAAATTTCTAATTGTTATTGAAAAATTTTCATCATTAATATTTTTCTTGATTATTGTTTGAACTGAATATTCATTTGTTCAATAATTTGTATTAATATTTTGTCTATATTCTATTTCTTCAACCAATGATAATTTTTGTTGATTATCTTCAGCCATTTGTCTATGCACTACTGGAATGTTAAGCATAAAGATAAAATATAAACGTATTTATTGCATCATTTTTTCTTTTATAAAAAGTTGATCTTGATCAATAATCTTCACTTCAATCATCTTTTTTATTCATAAATTCTTTATCAATAATTAGTTGTTGATTTTGATCTAGTAATTCTAAAATACTTTCAAAAACTGATTTTGTTTTAAGTAATTCTATTTTGTTTTCTTTTATTCTATTTTCATTCATTAATTTTTCACCATTTTTATGATTCACTTCTAAAAGTTTTAATTTCTTGTATAAAAGAC
>JBOFXM010000059.1:0-3867 GCA_051654165.1 Metamycoplasmataceae bacterium | reverse complement strand
ATTTTAATAATTTTATTTATTGTTTCTACCATATGAACAGGAACTCTAATAGTTCTTGCTTGATCTGCAACAGCTCTTGTAATTGCTTGTCTAATTCATCATGTTGCATATGTTGAGAATTTAAAACCTTTTCTTCAGTCGTATTTAGAAACAGCTTTAATAATACCTGCATTTCCTTCTGAAATAAGATCGATAAATGACAGGCCCCTATTTTTATATTTTTTAGCATTATTAATAACTAACCTTAAGTTTCGACGAATCAGAATTTCTTTGGCTTTTTTTCCATCACGGCCACCTTTTTCAATTCTTTTAGCTAGTTCGATTTCTTCTTCAGCTGTTAGAAGTTGACCATATTTACCAATTCAACGCATATATCATTTAACGATATCGCTTGTTTCAGAAAGTTTATTTTTCATATTTTTATCAGAAACTCTAACACTTTTAATGGTACTATCGACATCAAATTCATCAGTATCATCAAAATCTTTCAATTCAAGTTCATCAGTAATTTCCAAGTCCGCATCATCATAATTATTTAAAACAAGATCATCTAATTCTAATTCATCAGTTGATTCTAAATCTACATCTACTTCTTCAATTAAATCATTTAAGCTAGCTTCAATATTATCAGCCAAATCATTTTCTGGGCTAATTATTTTCTTGTCCATCAAATACAAAATTAAATCATCTAAATCATCATCCTGAATTTCTAATTTCTTTTTTTCTAAAAATCTAAATACTTCATCTTGTGAAGCATATTGATCTTCAGTTTTCTTTTTTGTTTTTTTAACTTCTTTTTGAATTATATCAACAATATAATCAAACTTATTATTGATAATTTTGTGATCCTTTTCTTTAATTGGCTTTTCTAGAATTTCATTTTTATCAGTTTTTTTAGAAGATGTTATTTTATTGATAGGAACTTTTTTAATTTCTTTTAATTTAGAATTTGTGGTTATATTTGTTTCGGTAGATTTTTTAATAACTTTAGCTTTTGTGGAAGTAGTTTTTTTTGTAGTTATTTTGGTATTCTTAATTGTTGGCATTTATCTTATTTCCTTTGCTTTTGGTTTTTTACTTTTATTGAACTTTCAATGATTTTGGTTATAAAGGTATCATCTGGATTTTGTTTAACCGTTTTTTCTAATTTTAATTTATTTTGATTTAATTTAATATCTTGTTTATTCTCTTCTAAATTTTTTATGGTTTCTAGGAATTCTTCTTTTGTTTGAGGTGGATTTTTAGTTTTATTTATTTCCTTTAACTGATTTTCTAATTCCTCATTTGCTATAAAATTAACATCTTTATTTTTGCTAATTATATAGTTTGCTAATTCCATATATTTAGTGGTTCCAAGAAAAACGTTTTTTGATAAGTAAATTTCAATCAGCTCAGGCCTTTTTAGCATGCCCAACAATAATCTATTTATATTAATAAATATGTAAGCACTACTAATTCTATTTGGTTTTTCGCTATTTATAACAATTTTCTCTTCATTTTTGTGATAATTTTCCATTTTTTTTGATAAAGGAGATAAAATATGGGCAATTTCACTAAATTCTATATTTAAAAGTTGAGAAATCTTATTTGTATATTGAGATTTAATAATGGAATCACACAATAATAAATAGTTATTAAATTTCTTTAAAAAATGTTTTATATTATTTGGATTATCAATATCAATAGTATTAATTAAATATTGATAAATGAATTCAATACCTGCCATTTTTTGCTTAATTAAATTCGAGAATTTTTCTTCACCAAATTTATTTAAATATTCATCAGGATCATATGTTGAAGAATTTTTAACTATGTCCACTTCGATATTGGCTTTTAATAACAAAAAGATAGCTTTATTCGTCGCTTTTAAACCAGCATCATCACTATCAAAAAATAAAATTACAGAATGATTTTTTAATTTAGAAATATGAGTTTCTGAAATTGATGTTCCCATTAATGCTACAGCATTATTTAATCCAACTCTTGCAAAGGCAATAACATCCATAAAACCCTCAACCAAATATAATTCTTTCCCTGTTTCTTTTGCTCTTCAAAAATTGTAAATAAGTGATGATTTATGAAATACTACTGAATCTCCCGAATTAAGATATTTATAAACCTTTTCATTAGGATCAAGACTCCTAGAAGATAAAGCTACAATATCACCAAATTCATTTTTAATAGGGAAAACAATTCGATCAGAAATAATGGGATTTTCATTTTCATTAATTAATGAGGCATTTATCATTGTAGAAATATTATTATTTTTCTTTAATAAAAAATTCTTATAATTTTCTATTTTAATTGATTTAGCATAACCAATTGAAAACATTTCTTGCATTTTAGAATCGAGATGTCTTTGTTCTAAAAATTTAAAAGCATTTTCGTTTTCTTTAAAAGTTAAATCATATGAAAATTTTTGGGTAATATCATTAAAAACTTTAATAATATCTTTTTGATTTTCATTATATCTTGAACTTTCAACATATTGAAAATTGTCATAATTAATGTCATATTTTTTTGCCAAAAAAATAATTGCTTCTTTTTTTGACATACCTTGATATTTTTCCAAAAAGGTAATTACATTTCCTGAAACGCCACAAGAAAAACATTTAAAAAATTGTTTTTCTGGAGATACTGATAATGAGGGTGAAGTATCATTATGAACTGTACAAATACCTTTGTAATTTTTTCCTACTTTTGAAAGATTAATGAATTCACCAATGACTTCGACAATGTCTGCTTTTTGCAATATATTATTTATTATTGATGAACTCAAAATAGTCTCCTTTTTTATTTTATATAATGAATAATTTTAGAAATGGATATTCTTTCCTGTTCCATTGAATCACGATTTCTAATTGTTACTTTTTTGTCTTCGAGCGAATCATAATCAAATGTTATTGAATAATAAGTACCAATTGAATCTTGTCGCCTGTATCTTTTTCCAATTGAACCTGTTTCATCAAATGTTGCATCAATATTTTCCTTAATAAGATCTCTGAATATTTCTTTAGCATTATTCGATAATTTTTTAACAAGTGGTAAAACTGCAACTTGATATGGAGCAAAATTTTTATCAAGTTTTAAAATGATTCTTTCATCATCTTCATCAATTTTTTCAATCTCATATGAATCAACTAGAAGTGCTAATAATAATCGATCAACACCTACTGAAGGTTCAATAACAGTTGGAATTATAAATTTATTAGTTTCAGGAACTAAATATTGTAATTTAGTATGAGCAAATTGATTATGAGCTGTTAAATCAAATTCTTGACGATTTGCAATTCCCATAACTTCTCCTCAACCGAAGGGATATAGAAATTCAATATCGCTTGTTGCTTTTGAGTAATGAGCTAATTCTTCATTACTATGAATTCTTATTTTTAATGAATCTTTTTTTATTCCTAGGGATTGAATAAATTCATAAGATTTCTTAACATAATAATTGTAATCTTCTTCACTTCTTTCTTTAAAAGTAAAAAATTCTAATTCCATTTGTTCAAATTCCCTTGTCCGAAAAATAAAATTTCCTGGTGTTACTTCATTTCTAAAAGATTTTCCTATTTGACCAACACCAAAAGGCAGTTTCAATCTTAATGATCTTTGAATATTATTAAAGTTTATAAATATTCCTTGTGCAGTTTCTGGTCTTAAATAAATAGTATTTTTTTTATCTTCAATGATTCCTTGTTTAGTTTCAAACATAAGATTGAAATGTTTAATTTCACTTCAATCAGTTTTAGAACCATCATATTCTTTTACTTGATCTTTTAAAAATTTCTCAAGAGTTTGATTATCCATTCCTGAACAATTTTTATTAGTAATTTCTTCATAAATATGATCTGCACGATATCTCTTATG
>JBOFXM010000058.1:0-3638 GCA_051654165.1 Metamycoplasmataceae bacterium | reverse complement strand
CAACATCAGCAATTGGATCACCTTTTTGAACTGTATAACCAGTATCAACATATTGAGTAAATAAATCAATAGGATTTCCATTTTCTTTTATGCCAATTGAATCAATTCCTAAGTGAACCATAATACTTGTTCCACCACTTGATTTAATCACATAAGCATGACCTCCTGGAAAAGCAAGTTCAACATTACCACTTATAGGAGCAACGATTCTTTCACTTGTAGTTTCAATTCCTACTCCATTTCCAACCATCATTTCAGAGAATGTTTGATCAGGAATATCTTTTAGATTAACAATGTTTCCAGCAATAGGAGAATAAACTATTAAATTTTCACTGCTGTTTTTATTAACTTCTTTCGAAGGTTTGTGAGATAGTTGATCTTTATTTAAATCTTTTAATTCTGAAAATAATCTTGCTTCTAATGTTGGATCACTTTGAATCTCATCTTGAATTCTTACTATTTCATTTTTAATTAGATCAGCTTTTGCTCCAAAAATCGAATATACAGACTGTGCAGAAGGTTTAATAACACCAGCTGCTCCAAGTTCCATTAATCTATCACGATCAACAATATCTTGTTTTGCTGTTTGAATTCTTAATTTTGTAATACATGCATCAGTGTTTTTAATATTACTTAAACCACCATATGCTTGAATAACATTAAGAGCTAAAATTCTTTTTTCTGTTAAATTAGTATTTCTATTCTTGTAATCTGCTTTTGTAAATAATTTGGTATTTTCACCACGACCTGGTGTTCCAATATCAAATCTTTTTATTGCTCATAAGAAGAAGAAGTAGTAGATGGGTACGTAAGCAACACCAATTAAGAGTGATACTCAAGCATTCGATCCACCTGGAAGTTGAACCGCTCCATAAATAATTCAATCTAATGCCCCACCTGAAAATGTCATTCCAATGTGTGGTGCAATGGAAGGAATCATTAGGCCTATTCATGACATTAATCCAAATGATAATGCACAAAAGAAGGCATGGAATCCTCAAAATAATCATGGCGCTAAGAATAAGAATGTAAATTCGATTGGTTCTGTAATACCTGTTAAAAATGCTGTTGCACCAGCAGAAACTACTATTGAACCAGCCATTTTACGATTCTCTTTAGGTGCTGCCATAACCATGGCTGCAGCTGCAGCTGGTAATCCGAACATCATGAATGGATATTTACCTTGCATATACTGACTGGTATTAACTCCAGCAGATCCAATTTCTCTTGTTGCAGCTGGGAATAATTCGTTGAAATGAGTTGTATAAATTGAAGTAGTAAAATCACTGAATTGAATTGTTTTATCAATACTATCAATTCTTCTTCCAGCTAAAAATGAGTTTAAGAAAGCTCAAATAGTTTGGTCACCTGCATAGTTACCTTGAATAGTTTGCCCGGGATTTAATTCTTGAGCTAATTGGAATCAAGTTTTTCCTTCTACAGCCAAACCACCAACAATTGCCATATCATTTAAATCTAAAAATCCACCAACACTTGTATATCAAAGTGGTGAATAAAATGCATGATGTAAACCTAAAGGAACTAGCGATCTTTCAATATAACCAAAAATGAAAGCATTAAATCCTACCATATTAGATCCTAGTGCTCCACCAATTATGTTAAAAAGCATTCCTACCAATGGTCAAACCATTAACAGGACAACTGTTATTGGGAATAATGCTGCAAATGTTACGATTGGTATAAATCTAACACCTGAGAAGAATCCAATTACTGGAGGTAATTGAATATCTTTAAATTTGTTGTATAAAAATGCAACAGTAAATCCTACGATAAATCCACCAAAAACTGAAGTTGATAATTGGTTTATACCAAGGACGGATCCAAATAAGGAACTAGGTAATCCATAGTCTTCATATCCTAAAGACCCTGCCTTGTAAAATAAGATATCAAATCCTTCTCCATTTGGAATAATAAGAGCTGATTGAATACCTGAAAACACTAAGAAACCGACCAATGCAGATAAACCTGCTGCACCGGCATCTTTAGTGAATGCAATAGCGATTGCTAAAGCGAATAAAACTGGTAATGCTCCGAAGATAACATCGCCAGGTAATTTTATGAAATTACCAAGAACAACTAATCCTTCAATATTACCATTTGCACCTTGGGTAGCGATTGTTGCACCTATTCCAAGGAATAGACCTGCAACAGGAAGCATAGCAATAGGAAGCATTAGTCCTTTTGAAAGTTTAGCGATAAATTCACGTGATGAACCTGAACCACTCTTTTTTCTTGGTAATCTACTTAAAAATGACGTTTTTGCATTCATTTTTTCCTTTCGATTAATAAATTTATTAAATTTATATTATTATGTAATTATTTTATATAATGAATAACATGGTAAATTTATTAAATAATATAAGAATTGATATTGGAGATCTTAATCCTAATTTCGCACCACATTGAGCTTATTACATTGCAGGCTCTATTTTTGTTGTTCTTGCTATTATTTCATTAATTTACACATACTATGCTTTTACTCATCCAATTCCCGAAGAGGAATTGAAACAGTATAAAGGTTTTAAAAAGGTTTGACTAAGAAGTCGATTTACTTTTTATTTAATGGCTGATGTTATTTGTATTATAACTGCCATTTCTTTCATGATCAGCGGATCATAATTTATTTTTTTATTCAATTGTTTCTTTATTTTGCTTTTTTAAATATATTAAATAAGAAGTAGAAGCTACTGTCAAAATAGATCCTGCAATTAACAAAGTTGTACCAAGAATAAATAATGTACTTCATGTTGTATGATTTTCTAATCTAGAAATATCACCTTCAGAAAGTTTTATTTTTGCTACAGCTGCTCTATTTGCATTTACTTTTGCTCTTGAATCTGCAATTTTTTCATTAGCATCTGAGTCCGCAAGGGCCTTTTCAGCTACATCAATTGCATTTTTATTAGCAGGAGTTCTATCTTTTTTAAATGCTTCTTTAGCATCTTCTACTGCCTTTTGCAAGGGAGCAAGAACTAATTCTTGTATTCTAATGTTGTTTTCTTCTTCTAGAATTAGTGCTTCTAGATGATCAATTGGTTTTGCAGCTTCTGTTGTTAAAACCCCTTTTAAATACTCTACATATTTTTCTTTAGTATCATATTCTGTGGTTTTCTCTTTTTCAAAAGCCGTGCTTAGACCAAAATAACCAGAATTTTGTATTTCCGATAAAGAATTAATATTATTTCCATAACCACCAACAATATAGAATGCTAATCCTAATGTTGCAGCTGATGCAGATATTATCGTTGTAACAACTGAAGCTTTCTTTAAGTTTTTCATAAAATTCCTTTTAGACTATTAAATTAAGACTATTGTGTGTACACAGATAGTCTTATTAAAATTATAACACTAATAATGAAGTGTTATTAGTATTTAACAATAAAATACTTCCTATATTGAATAGGAAGAATTTAAATTGTTTAATTTATAAGAAGAATTAATTAAAATTTAAGATTTTTGTTATTAATTTTAGAATTACGTTTCATGTATATTATCACTCCAGTAATACCAACCAATATTACAGATGATGCTGTAATTAATGAAATTATCAATGTTTGAGTAACAGAGTTAACGACTGATGTTAAACCTGAAACAATGAATTCTTCTGATGACATTGA
>JBOFXM010000057.1:0-1952 GCA_051654165.1 Metamycoplasmataceae bacterium | reverse complement strand
AGAACATTACTTGTATCTATGTTAAACATTCTTATAGGTTCTTCAAAGATATAACCAGTTCTTGTAACTAATCTTATAACTAAGAATTTGTCACTTGGAGAAATAGCTGTTGGACGTGTTGTAGTTCATCTTGGATCATTAGGCGGATTAGTTGCCACAACTGTATTGTCAGTTGAATATTGAAGAATTAATCCTTCTGAAAGTATTGCAAGTAATTCATCAATCTCTGGACCTCAAACAATACCTGAAGATGTTCCTGAAATACTTACTGTTCTAGCAATATCATAATAATTAGCTTTATTAATAAACATTAAAACATTTGTTAAATTTAAAGGTACAGATGATTCATTTTGAATTTTGAAATCTTCTGGACTAATTCCAGGAGCCAAAGCATATCTAGCTGTAATTTGTTTTTGAACTTGCACAATATCAATTTTATTAAGTCTTAATAATCTTAAAAAATCTGCTTTATTGAATTCTGTTTCAAAAGGTCTATTAGGATCTAGAGGCATTGGTACAACACCAATAGAATAAAGAATTTGAACTTTACCAGCATAAAGAGGATTCTTAATAATTAAATTTGTATAGACAGCATCATCATTTAATTCTAATACTTGAGTATTTCCGCCTAACACTATTTCACTAATTAAATCAGTTGGAGTTACTTGAATTTCAATTGGTAATCCAATAACAAGTTTAAAACCAATTTCCAAATGTGATAAATAATCATCATCAGTAACAAGAGAAAGTTCAACATTACCTCTTGCAGGAAGTTTAACATTGTATCTAATAAATAAGTCATTATCAACATTTATTTCTGTTATGTCTCCTAATGGTACTCATCCACCAGAGTGGAAGCCAGGAGCTCTAAATTCAATGTCAATTGAACTTTCTAATATCTGAGCAATTTGTTCATATGTTTTATCACGAAATGGTACGTTACCACTTGACATAACTGGAAATCTTAATGTTCCCAAATCCGAAGCTGATGATCCAGATGGAATTGTTTTTTGAGTTTGTAGAATTTGAATATATTGTCTTAAATCAACTTTAGTCACAATGGCACTTGTATCCAATTGAACTAATTCTTGTGGAGAAGAAATTACTACAAATTTTGATGGATCTTTTGCTACAAATTTTGCTTTAATAGTAACTCCTGGAATTACACCATTATCAAAAATTATAATTCCTGAAGTTGCATTTGAGAAATCATTTAAATAATTTCTTAAAACAATTTTCAATTCATCTAATGTGAAAAATTGATCATCAGTTAAAATCGATATTGAATATTTAAGTTCCACTTGATTTCTAAATGATTCTTCAACAAGTTCCATAGCACGTAATTCAATTGCTGCAGATGAAGCACCATCATTTAAGTTGTTTGCATAACCACGAAGTAATAATCTATTAGCTAATTCAAATGTATTAACATTAATTATTGTAGGTATTGAATTAACATCTACTTCATACCCTTTTTCAGTATTAGCATTAATAAAGTTTCCTGCATTATCAATAGAACCAATTTGAACTACTTCTGTTTCTGATTTAGGCATAAATCTAATAGCTAAAGGAAATTGATTATAACCTGGAGGAGGTGTTGTTGAAAGAATTGATGTAGGTTGTGTTTCTGATCAAATATAAGAGAATGATCCCCCTGGTTGACGAACGAAAATTCCATATTCTATTTTAACAAAAGCTGCAATTTGTGGGATCGAACCCATGTTTGATCAAATTAAATTTTCCGTTGAACCTGTAATTACTACATTAGAAACATCATTTATTTGTGATGTTACATCAAGAGTTTTGATAACATTTGTAACATCTAGTGTTTTAATAACATTAGGAAGCGCATTTGGATCATTGGCCACTTGTACTGAAAAGTAATTTGCTAATCCTAATGCTGTAAATTCATATTTAACTCTGAAATCACTTAAAATTAAAGTGTTTAATTC
>JBOFXM010000056.1:0-2435 GCA_051654165.1 Metamycoplasmataceae bacterium | reverse complement strand
ACATCTACTATTGAAACAATAATTGATCAAAGAGCTAATGAAGCTAATGTAAAAAGTGTTAACTATGGAAGAATAAAAGAATATCATCCTGATAAAAAAGTCGATATTCAAGATTTTAATAATGAACAAATTGATAAATCAGAAAATGCAACACAAAGTCCTGCGAACAAAAAAGCTGAGGATCTAAATCAAAATAATACTGGTAAAAATTTCAGATTTTGAACAATTACTATTTTATTATCTCTTTTAATAATGGTGGGAGTAGCCTTAATTGTTTTAGAATTTTTTCCATCAGTATGAAAATAATATATAAAATAAAATTTTTGTATATTTATAAGAAATTAAAAATGGGGAAAGAGATACAAAATGCAATCAGAATCTAATGTTTTATTAATAATAATTTTAATTATTTCGATTATTATAGCTATAGTGGTTATATCTCCTTTATTATTTTCTTTATTCAAAAGATATATATTTGATAATAAGAAAAATAGAATTGGAACAAGTAGCAAAATAAGATTAATTAATCAAGTTAGAGAAGCAGTTGAATTTCTTTCTAAAACAAAAACTGGTGCAATAATTACTATTGAAAATCATGATGTTATTGATAATCTTAGAACTGATGGAATTGTTTTAGATGCTAATATTTCTTCATCTTTAATAATTGCATTATTTAATAAAAATTCTCCATTACATGATGGAGCTATAATTATTAGAGAAAACAAAATTCTATATGCTGCAACATATTACAAAATAACCAAAAAATCTATTGATAATAAATATGGAGCAAGACATAGAGCAGCTATGGGTATTAGTGAGATTTCTGATGCAACAACAATTATAGTTTCTGAAGAAAATGGTGGTGTAACAATTGCTAAAAATTCAGTTTTAACAAAAGTAGATATGAATGAGTTCCAAGAAAAATTAATTTTCTTCCTTCGTGATTAGTTTGTATAAATGAAATTTCTTTAAATAAGGAAAGGAGGTTAATTTTGTTATGTTAAAAGATATTAATTATATAGATATAAAAGAATTAATAGTATCAAAAAATATTGATGCTATTAGAGAATTTTCTGAACAAGCAACAATGTCAGAAATTGTAGAAATTTTAAACAAACTTTCGGAAATTGAAGGTATTTTATTTTTTAGATTTTTAAAAACAGAAAAAGCTTCTGATGTGTTTTCACATTTAGATGAAGAAATGCAAGAAAACATTATTAAAAATTTAACACAAAAAGAAACTTATTCAATTATTAATGAACTTTATACTGATGAAATAGCTGATTTGATTGAAGAATTACCTCCTCATCTATCTAAAGCCATTTTAAAAAATGTTGATAAAGAAACTAGATCAAAAGTTAATGAGATTCTTAAATATAGTGAAACACAAGTTGGTTCGATTATGTCTGTTGATATTATTTTGCTTAAGAATAGTTATACAAATAAAGAGGCTTTACAAAAAATTAAGAATAAACGTGAAGAATCTGAAATATCACATCTTTTTTTTCTAGTCGATCAAGATAATAAGTTGTTAGGTTGCATAACACTTGAAGATATTGTTTTTGGTTCTCGAGACAAAAAAATTATTGAAAATGTTAGAAAAATTGAAAGTGTTTATACTTTTCAAGATAAGAAAGAAGCATCACAAATCTTTATTTCCGAATTTTCACCTATTTTACCTGTAGTTGATGAGAATAATGTTGTATTAGGTATGCTAACACATGATGATGTTATTGATATTATTAATGAAGAAGTTACTGAAGATATATATAAAGGTTCAGGTATTAGTTCAAAAGAATTAATCCCATATCCAAAAGCTAAAATATCAACAATTGTTAGAAGCAGAGTATTTTGACTTTTAATGCTAATGATTGGAGCAACTCTTTCACAAATAATTATTGATTCATTTTACACAATTACTGAAAATTTTATTAAAGAAGCTATTCAAGCAACACTTTCTAGTTCAATTTTAGTTGGTGGAGTATTAGCTATTATTCCCGTTATCTCTTCTTCAGCTGGTAATGCTGGTTCACAAACCAGTTCCACTATCACAAGATCCATGGCTTTAAATGAATTAAAAAATACTAATGCATTAAAAATAATATTTAAAGAACTTAAAATTGGAATAATATTAGGTGCTATTTTAATGTCTGCAAATTTTCTTAGATTAATGATTTATTACTCAGTTACTGGTGAAATATTAGGTGCTGATTATTCATTTTATTTGATTATTGCCATTGCTTCTTCATTTGCATTATTTCTTGTTATTGTAATATCGAAAATTTCTGGTGCAATTGTTCCTATTTTAGGTGCAAAATTAAAAAAAGATCCAGCTGTAATGGCAGCACCAGTGTTAACAACTTTAATCGATGCCTTATCAACATTAATATTTTTTGGAGTTACATTACTAATGCTATTGTTTTTAATATAAAATT
>JBOFXM010000055.1:0-2626 GCA_051654165.1 Metamycoplasmataceae bacterium | reverse complement strand
GCTATTCCAGCTCCAGTTTGTACTGCAACATCATTACCAATAAAATTACCTGATATTGCTCCTAATAAAGCAACAATTGGTCCACCATGAGCAACAGCTCCCGTAACACCTAAAGCACCAGCAATTCCACCTGCAACAGCAGAACCTGCAATGTTAGCAACAAAAACTCTTTTTGGATCTTTTATGGCAAATGGAATTGCTCCTTCTGAGATTCCGATGAAGCCCATCATGATGGCGGAAATACCAAGTCCCTTTTCCTCTTTTGAGAAATAATTCTTATAAACTAAAGTGGACACTCCCATTGCAATTGGAGCAACTGGAATTGCTGCTGCTATCATTCCCATTGGATTATTAATATTTTGAGTTAATAATGCTGCAGACATAACAAAAGCAATTTTATTAATTGGCCCACCCATATCAAAACCAATCATGGCACCTAACAACATTCCCATTCCTATTCCTATTCCAATTCTTGCGGCAATACTACTATTTACATTATCTTCGAATACACTTGACATTAATGCACCAAACTTATCCATTACAAAACTTATTGGAGCTCCAATTATGAAAGTAGATAATAATGCATAAAAAGCCGTTACTCCAAGCGGTATTATAAAAATAGGCATCATGGCTGCTAAATTCTTATGAATTCTTCATGTATTCATCCATTTAACAGTATATCCAATTATGATACCAAAAACAATAGCACCTATAAAACCAAGGGGTGTGCTTACAGATTCAATTCCAGGTAAAGGGAAAATCAAAGAAGTATTATTAGCAAGCATGGAGACGATCATTGCTGGAGCTATAGCAGATCTTCCGGCAATTGAATTAGCTATAAATCCACCCAACACTGCAATCATTAAACCAAATGCTATTTCACCAAATTTTAAAATATAAAATAAAAATGAATTATCTGGAATGTCTCCATTTGTATAAATAGCTTTACCAATTCCTAATGCAATTGCTATTAATAAACCACCAAATATTATAAATGGAATCATATATGAAACACCAGACAATAAATGTTTTACAATATATGATTTTTTCTCATCACCTTCAGAATTAGAAGTAATTTTAATGTCATTTATGACTTTCGCTTCATCTAATGCCACATTTATTAAATTAATGGGATCAGAAATGGCGGGTTTAATGCTAGTTTGGTATATCCTCTTGCCTTTAAATCTTTCAAGATTAATGCCAACATCTGAAGAAATTAAAATTATCTCTGCATTTCTAATTTCTTCGTTAGTAAAATCATTTTTTACCCCAACAGAACCATGAGTTGAAACTTTTGCTGGAATATTTAATTCTTGACATGCTCTTTCAATTCTTTCAGCAGCTAAATATGTATGTGCTATTCCGACTGAACAAGCAGTTATTGCTAGAATTTTATAATTATGATCAGCATATGAATTCATTATTTGAGATTCAGATTCATTTTCAAGCAGTTGATTCTCAAAAGCCTGAAAAATTTCATCTTTATCTGTAGAATATTTAATAACATATTTAAAATTTTCATCTAATAAACCCACGGCAATTTTTGATAAAACATTCATGTGTGAGTCAGAACGTTGTGCTTTTGGAATAAATAATGCAATAATATATTGTGTTGGATTAGAATCTAATGAATTTCAATCAACACCATTTGTTAATCTAACAAAAATAATCGCAGGATTTATAATGCTTTCTGAAACTGTATGAGGAATAGCAAAACCATCCTCAAAACCAGTACTTGTTTCATTTTCTCTATCTAAAAAAGATTTAAATACTTTGTTAGATGATTTCTTCTTAATAATATTATTTCATTCAGCATTGTCACAAATAAATTTCAAAGCATTATCTCTCGTGTCTGCCTCGATCTCTATAAAGAATAAATTTTTATTTAGTAATTGCATATAATCTCCATCTTGCTTGATTTTCATTTTGTAAAATTATTGTAAATATATTATAACATATCTAAAAAAATTAGATTTAATAATGTAATTAAAGAAATGCAATATTTTGTTTTTTAAAGGTAGAACTGATTTTCTTTCTAAAATTTGCTCATTTTATATCAGCATTTTCTTTACCTTCTTTTGTAGCTAAATTCATACCTAATACAAAAAGTAATGAATGAATTATTGCTCCAACTATAATAGCTAAAAAGAATCAGAAAATAGCAATGAATTGCATTCCATTTCCTGAACCACCAAAAATGGATGGAATTGTTTCACCAAGTATTTTTAATTCATCAATTGGAGCACTAACACCACCAATAATAGCTATAATTGGACCTCCTCACATTCCTACATATCCACCAACAAAAAATAGGAAGGCTAAACCACCAGCAATTCCTGAAGCAATAACATTTGAAATTAAAACTTGCTTTGGTCTGTTAACAGCAAATGGAATCGCTCCTTCAGAAATACCAAAGAATCCTAAACCTAATGCGGAAATACCTTCTGCACGTTCTTTTTCATTAAATTTTTTTCTAGCTCATATAGTTGCAAGACCACAACCAAGAGGAGCAATAGGAATGGCTGCAGCAACAGCACCCATTAATCTTGGATCAACAACAATTAAAGCTGTAGCACACGTTCCAGCAATTTTATTAATTGGTCCCCCCATATCAAACCCAATCATA
>JBOFXM010000054.1:0-2115 GCA_051654165.1 Metamycoplasmataceae bacterium | reverse complement strand
CTTGAACCAGTAACTGAAATCATTGTTTCTTTAATATCAATAGTTACACCATTTGGTATTTCTAAAATTCTATTTCCGACTCTTGACATATTTTTTATCAAACATAGGCTAGCACTTCGCCACCTATATTTGCCTTTCTTGCTTCTTTATCTGTAATTATTCCTTTAGAAGTAGAAATAATTGCAATTCCAAAACCAGATAAAACTTTAGGAATAGAATCTACTTCTGAATAAACTCTAAGTCCTGGTTTTGAAATTCTTTTTATATCAGTAATAACTCTTTCATTACCTTTATATTTCAAAGTTAAAATGATTTCTTTTTTAACACCATCTGTATTAACTTCAAATTCACCTATATAACCTTCTCTTTGCATAATCTCTAAAATTTTGATTTTAGTATTAGAATGAGGAATTGTTACCTTTTTGTGTCTTCTTGCGTTTGCCATTTTGATACGAACGATCATATCTGCTATTGGATCTGTAATGAATGCCATATTATCAACTCGCTTTCTTTATTCCAGGTATTTTTCCTTCATGTGCTAATTTTCTAAAACAAATTCTACAGATTTCGAATTTCTTAAGAACTGCGTGAGGACGACCACATAATTGACAACGTGTATATTCTCTAGCACTATATTTAGGGTGTCTAGCTGCTTTTATTTTTAATGATTTTTTTGCCATAACTTACCTACTTATTACCTTTTGCAAAAGGCATTCCTAATTTTTCTAATAAAGCAAATGCTTCTTTATCAGTTTTTGCAGTTGTGACAATAATAATATCCAACCCTTTAATTTTTCTTATTTTATCGAAAGAAATTGAAGGAAAAATTATTTGTTCTTTGATTCCAATTGCAAAGTTACCAGAACCATCAAATGCTTTTGTATTAACACCACGAAAGTCTCTTATTCTTGGAATTGAAACATTAATTAATTCATAAAGAAAGGCTCAAGCTCTATCTCTTCTTAAAGTAACTTTTCCACCCATTGGCATTCCTTCACGTAATTTTCAAGAAGCTAATGATTTTCTAGCTCTAGTTTCAGCTGGTTTTTGACCAGTAATTAGAGCAAGTTCATTTTGAACCTCTTCAATTGCTTTAGAATTGGTTACTTCACGACCTGCAGTCATGTTTAGAATAATTTTTTCAATTCTTGGAACTTCCATAACAGAAGAATATTTAAATTCCTTCATTAAGGCAGGAACGATTTCTTTAACGTATTTAGTATGTAAAACTGTTTCCATAAATTAAACTTCCTTTCCTGTTTTTCTTTCAAAACGAACTTTTTTTCCATCATGAATTTTGTAACCAACTTTAGTAGGTTCATTAACACCTTTTTTAGAGTGTTTCGTTTTAAGAGCAACATTTGAAATATGAATAGAAGCTTCTTTTTGTTCAATTGAACCTTCCGTTTTTTCTTGTGTTGGTTTTAAATGTTTAGTTACCATATTAACATCTTTTATTAAAACTCTTTGAGTTCTATTATCAATTTTAATAATGAAACCCGATTTTCCTTTTTCAGCTCCAGAAAGAATTACTACTTCATCATTTTTTCTTAATTTCATAATAATTGCCTCCTTATAATACTTCAGATGCTAATGAAGCAATCTTTAAGTATCCTTTTTCTCTTAACTCACGAGCTATTGGTCCAAAAACACGAGTACCTCTTGGAGTTCCATCTTCTTTCAAGATAACAACAGCATTATCATCAAATTTAATATGTGATCCATCTTTTCTTTTCACACCATATTTAGTTCTAACAATAACTGCTCTAACAACTTGCCCTTCTTTAACAACTCCATTTGGAGTTGCTTTTTTAATAGAACAAACAATGATATCACCGATATTTGATGATTTTTTAACTGAACCACCAATGTTTCTAATAACTCCGACTTCTTTAGCTCCTGAATTATCAGCAACATTTAGTCTTGACATTTCTAAAACCATTATTTACCTTCTTTCGCATGTTCTCTAATTTTTTCTAGACGAAAATTTTTAGTTTTAGAAATTGGTCTTGTACTAGTTATTTTAACAATGTCTCCTAATTTTGCAATACTTTGCTCATCATGAGCAGGGAAACGTTTAGTTTGCTTAAAACGCTTATTATATAATGGGTGTTT
>JBOFXM010000053.1:0-15131 GCA_051654165.1 Metamycoplasmataceae bacterium | reverse complement strand
GATGAAAAGGCTTTTTCTTTATTTCTTACAAATTCACGACCAAAAGTATAATTTCTAGATAAATCTGACATTGAAGTTAGAATCAAATCACCAAGACCTGTTAAACCAATAATAGTATCTGGTTTTCCTCCTAAGTATTTATTGAAAATTGAAAGTTCATGAATACCTCTTGTGATAAAAGCAGCAGTTGTATTTATTTTGAAACCATATTCGGTTAACATACCTGAAGCAATTGCTAAAATATTTTTGTAAATTCCTCCTGCTTCAGCACCGATAACATCAGTTTGAGTATAAATTTTGAAATATGAATTTGAAAATAATTGTTGAACTTCCTCACATAATGCCAATGAATTAGAAACAGAAGCAACGGTTGTAAAACCTTTTTTAAGCATTTCCTCTGCATATGAAGGGCCTAAAATACTAACAATACCTCTAATATTTGATATGTTTTTTATTTCTCTTTCAATTCCTTGATGTAATCCAAAATCAGTTCCTGGGTAAAAACCTTTTGATCCACTAATTATCAATACTTCAGAATTGATATTATCTTTTATATCTTTAAGTATATTAGGAATAACAATTGAAGGTAATGCTAAAACAATATATTTGGCAGAATCTAAAGCTTCTTTTAGATTATTAGTAGTTCTTGTGGGATATATTATTTCATTGTTACTAAAATATTTGCTATTTTTTCCAATTTTCAACTCTGATAATTCTTTATCATCAATTCCATAAATAATTATATTTTTATAATTAGAATCTTGTAATATATTAGAAAAAGCAGTTCCAAGTGCTCCAGAACCAATTATTGCTATTTTATTATTTATATTTATTGAATTCATATTAATCCCTTTATTTTTTGAATTTAAAAAAATAAATATCCTTTTACGATGGATATTTATTAATATTTTATATTAGTTTTCAGTTTGTTCGCCACTTTCATTAAATTTTTCAAAAAAACTTCTAGGATCTGGTAAATCAAATTTAGAATTCTCCTCAAATTTAGAACCAGTTCCAGCAGGAATTTTATGACCCAAAATTATATTTTCTTTTAGACCTTCAAGTCTATCAATTTGATTGGAAATAGCTGAATGAACTAAAATTTTTGCAGTCTCCTGATATGATGCAGCAGCCAAGAAGGAATCTGATAATAATGGAGTTTGTTTGGCTCCTTTAATAACAACAACTCCAAATGCTGGTTTCTTTCCTTGAGATAGTAATTTGGCATTTACTTTTTGATATGTTAAAATATCTTCGATTCCACCAATAAAGAATTCCGAATCTCCAGGATCTGTAATAATAATTTTTGATAACATTTGACGAATAATAATTTCAATATACTTATCACTAATCGAAATACCTTGCATACGGTACAATCTTTGAATTTCCTTTAAAATATAATTTTGAACACCTCTAGCATTTGTTAATTTTAGAAGATCTCTTAAGATAATTGGTCCTTCTGTTATTTTCTGTCCAGGAACTACTTTGTCTCCAACCTTTACACGTTTTTTAGAGTTAGCTGAAATTTCGATAGATTTTGTGGCAATTCTACCATCTTCTTTTTCATAAGAAATTTCTATTATTTCACCAACATTGGTTTGTTTTATCGATTTAATTTCACCAGTTTTACTTGAAATGATTGCGGGACGACCTCAAGGTTTTTCATAAGCATCTATTAATTCAATTAACCTTGTGAATCCGCCTGTAATATCTTCAACACCAGCAACTCCTCCTGTATGGAAAGTACGCATTGTTAATTGTGTTCCTGGTTCACCAATTGATTGAGCAGCAATAATTCCAACCGCTTCACCAATATTAACTACTCTATTTGTAGCAAGATCTTTTCCATAACAAACTTTACATACACCATTAATTGTATGACAACCAAGTGTTGTTCTTAAATCAACTTCAGTGATTTTGGCTTTAATAATTTTATCAGCAATTTCAGGTGTGATTAAAATTCCCTTATCAATAATCATTTTACCATTTGAATCAAGAATAGCAGAATTGGTATAACGACCTTCAATTCTTTCTTCCAAATCAACAATAATTGTTTTTGTTTTTGTATCAATAATAGATTTAGATAAGTAGCCAAAATCCGAACCACAATCTTCTTCTCTAACAACAATATTTTGAGCAACATCGACTAAACGACGAGTTAAATAACCAGATTTAGCTGTATTAAGAGCAGTATCAGTTAAACCTTTACGAGCACCATGTGTTGAAGAATAAAATTCATATGCTGTTAAACCCTCAAGGAATGATGATTTAACTGGCACTTCAACTGTTGAACGAACTTCACGTTCATTTGTTGCATCAACTTTTGTTTGTTTAGTATTGTTAGCCATTAATCCACGAATTCCTGCAAGTTGAACTAAATTTGAAACATTTCCACGAGCACCTGACTTAATCATCATGTTAATAGAATTATTAGTTTCATTTGAAAAAACATCATCTAAATTATTTTGAATATCTTCTTTTATCTTAGTTCATTTTTGATTAGATAAACGATATCTCTCATCATCTGTAACAAGACCTTTTTGATATTTTTCTTTAAGGCTATCAGTATATTTTTCACCTTCAGCAATTTTTTCTTTTCTATTTGTTGCAATTAAAATATCACTAAAAGAAATAGTAACACCTGATTTAGTAGAATATTTAAATCCCAATTCCTTAATTTTATCAAGAATCATCGCAACTTGATTTGTATAGTTAAATCAAACGCTATTCAATAATTTTGTTCTTTCATTAGCTTCAAGTGTACGATCTACATTATCATTTTTAATCATAATTTCTTTTTGTAATATAGTAAATTGTTCATTTAAAATATCAGAAAAAATTGTTCCATGAACAGAACCTAATTCCTTTCCATTAAGATCTTTCAATTTTGAGAATTCTAAATTCATTGATGATAAATTGCCTTTATTAACAATTTTAATTAATTTTGCAACTTCTCTTATAGATGTGTTAACGAAATATTTATCAAAAACACTTCTTATAATCTTTGCGATGTCTTTTTTAGTTAAAGGAGCATTGATCGGTAAGGAATCAATTTTCTCTTTAATGTTTTCTCCATATGATAAATAATATTTATTATTTTTACCTGTCAATGATTCTTTTGTATTATCAAAAATAAATGGAAAATGTTTAGGTAATGAATTATTAAGAATAAATTTACCAACAGTTGAAATTGCATAACCTTTATCTTGTTTAAAATCATTTGTTGATTTAATTTTAGAATATGGCATTGCAATTCTTGCATGTAACGAAACAACATTATTTTCATATGCTATTTTCATTGAATCAAAGTTAGGGAAGAATTTACCCTCACCCTTTGCACCTTTTTCTTCAGTTGTTAAATAATATAAACCAAGAATCATATCTTGAGATGGATTAATAATTGGTTCCCCATCTTTTGGACCCAGAATATTTCTATTAGCAAAAATAAGTTCCTTTGCTTCTTGAACTGCTTTATCAGAAATTGGAACATGAACTGCCATTTGATCACCATCAAAATCAGCATTGAAGGCTGTTGTTACAAGTGGGTGTAATTTAATAGCTTTTCCACGAATTAAAACTGGCTCAAAAGCTTGAATTGATAAACGGTGAAGGGTAGGGGCACGATTTAATAAAATAGGTCTATCTTTAATAATTTTTGCAACATGTGCTCAAATTCTAGGATCTAATTCCTCGATAAGTTTTTTAGCGCCTTTTATTGTTGTATTAATATCTTTAGCAATTAATTCTCTAACAATTCAAGGTTCAAATAATTTTGCGGCCATTTCACGAGGAATCCCGGCTTGATGCATTTTTAAATTAGGACCAACAACAATAACAGAACGACCAGAATAATCAACACGTTTTCCTAATAAATTTTGTCTAAATCTACCTTTCTTACCAGTTAAAGCATCTGAAATAGATTTTAAAGGACGATTATCCTTTGAAACAATAGGAGAAGGTGTTCTTCTTTGATTATCAATTAAAGCATCTACTGCCTCTTGAATCATTCTAAGCTCATTTTGAACAATCAAAATTGGAGCATCTGTTTCTTGTCATTTTTTCAAACGATTATTCCTAATAATAATACGACGATAAAGTTCATTAACATCACTAGTTGAATGACGTCCACCATCCAATTGAATTAATGGGCGTAAATCAGCAGGAATAATAGGAAGATTATAAATCAACATATTTTTAGGATTTTGTCCAGAACTAATAAATGAATTAATAATTTTCAATCTTTTATAAAGTTTCTCTCTAGTTTGTATTTTTGTTGTAAGAGCTTTTTCACCTTTATTCACAATTACATTAATTTCATCAATTTCTTTTTTTACTTCTGCTTTAACTTCTTGTAAATTAAAATTTTCTAATAAATATTCAAAGGCTTTTGCACCTGTATCAATTTTTGCATCCGAGAATTCTTCAATTATTTCATTAAGTTCATAAAAATCAATTCCATAATCTTTTCCCATTTTTGATGAAGCTCGATCTTCTAATTCACTAATCGCACTAGAAATTTCTTTAAATTCTGGTGAATCTGATTGGAATTTAAGTCTAATTTCTTCTAATGCTTGCCGATAAATGTAAGCAGCTTCGTTAATTTCAATTATTAGATTCTCTGGTAATGCCTTAATTCCGCCTGATTTTAAAACAATATGTGATTTATAATAAATAACTCCTTCAATTGCTCCTCTAGAATGAACTTTATTGGATCCCTCAACTTTCAAACCTAATAATTTAGCTAAAATGGAATTATCAACTTTAAAAAATCAAAAATGTAAAACAGGTGAATTTAATTTAACATGACCCATTCTACTTCTACGAGAAATTTTAGGTAAGATTTCTGGTTTTAATTCTTTACATAAATCTGTATTTTCACAAAAAGTATTTTCATTAGATTTTTTATATTTTTTTGAACAAATTGCACATTTAAAATCTGTTGTTGGCCCAAAAATCAATTCATCAAATAAACCACCTGCTTCAGGTTTATACGATTTATAATTAATGGTTTCAGGTTTAGTAACTTCACCATGACTTCATTCTAATACATCCATTGGTGTAGCTAATGAAAGAGAGATATTTTTAATTTTGTTTTGCTCAATTGAAGCATATTTTCTTGATAATGGCATATATTATTTATCTCCTTCTTCTATATCGTTTTCATAAATTTCTAATTTAATTCCAAGACCTCTTAATTCATATGCTAAAACGTTAAATGATTCAGGAGTACCAGGAGTTGGTAAAGGGGTGTTTGTTGCTAAAGCATTATATAATTTATTTCTACCTTGAATATTATCTGATTTATAAGTTAATAATTCTTGCAAAATCATTGTTGCACCATAAGATTCAATAGCTCATGTTTCCATTTCTCCAAATCTTTGACCACCATTTTGTGATTTACCTCCAAGTGGTTGTTGTGTAATTAATGAATATGGGCCAATACTACGAGCATGCATTTTATCATCAACCATGTGAGAAAGTTTAAGCATATACATTACACCAACTGAAATATCATTATCAATTATTTCCCCGTCAATTGGATTAAATAATTTCTGTTTTCCAGTAATAGAAACTTTAGCTTCAGCTAATGCTTCATGAATATCTTCTTTTTTAACTCCATCAAATACTGGTGAAACAAATTTAACATTTAAAGCTCTACCTGCCATACCTAAGTGTAATTCAAGAATTTGTCCTAAATTCATACGAGAAGGAACACCTTGTGGATTTAGCAAAATATCAACTGTTGTTCCATCCTCTAAATGTGGCATATCTTCTTCAGGTAAAATAATAGAAATAACACCTTTATTACCATGGCGACCAGACATTTTATCTCCGACTTTGATTTTTCTTTTTTGAGCAATCAGAACCTTAATAATTTTATCAACACCATCTTCCAATAAATCACCTTGATCTCTTGAAAGGACTTGAACATCAATAACTGTTCCAGCTTGTCCATGTTTTACTTTTAAAGATGTATCTAGAAAACTAGAATCACGATGACCAAAAATAGCAGCCATAAGTTTTTCTTCAGGAGTTGGATTATGTTCACCTTTAGGAGAAATTCTTCCAACCAAAATATCACCAACACCAACTTCGGAACCAATGATCACGATTCCATTCTCATCCAAAAATCTTTTTGATGCAGCAGAAGTATTAGGAATTTCATATGTTAATTGATCCTCACCAGCTTTTGCCTTACGGAATTGAATTGTTTGTTCTTCAATATGAATAGAGGTGAAAACATCATCTTTTACAAGTTTTTCATTGATGATAATAGCATCTTCATAGTTGTAACCATTTCATGTAGAAAAGGCGACAAGAACATTTTTCCCAAGAGCCATTTCACCATTTTTGAATGATGATGAATCTGTTAAAAGTTGTCCTTCTTGCACATCTTGACCTAATTTTACAATTGGTGTTTGATTAATAATTGTTCCTTGATTAGATTTTTGGAAAGTTCTTAAACTATAAGAAAGAACATCTTTATTTTCATTTGATTTGATCTTAATTTTGGTTGAATCAACATAAACAACTTCGCCAGCTTTTTTGGCTTTTATATTAGCAGCAGAATATTTGGCAATTTCCGCTTCAATACCTGTTCCAACAATTGGAGATTCAGCTTTTAATAATGGAACTGCTTGACGTTGCATGTTTGATCCCATAAGTGCACGGTTAGCATCATCATTTTCCAAAAATGGAATCGCAGCTGCAGCAATTGAAGTCATTTGTTTTGAAGAAACATCAATAAAATCAACAGCATTAGGTCCAACAATAATAAAATCATTATCCTTTCTAACTGTAATTTGTTCATCTATTAATTGATTAGAATCATTAATACTAATAGATGATTGAGCAAATGTATAACCCAGTTCATCAATAGCCGTTAAATATATTGGTTCCTTGTAATCAACAACACCATTTGTTACTTTAAAATAAGGGGTTTTCAAAAATCCATATTCATCAATAATTGCATAAGTTGCTAAGTTAAGGATAAGACCAATGTTTGGTCCTTCAGGTGTTTCAATTGGACAAATTCTTCCATAATGAGTCGGATGAACATCACGAACCTCAAATTGAGCTGTATCTCTATTAAGACCTCCAGGCCCTAAAGATGTTACACGTCTTTTATTTGAGATTTCACCTAATGGATTAATCTGATCCATAAATTGAGAAAGTTTAGATGAATTGAAAAATGTTTTGAATTGATTGTAAACTGGTTTATTATTTGTAACATTTTTAGGAGTTACTTTCTCAATCTCCTTTGAAGACATTCTTTCTTTTGCATTTTTTTCAAGTTTAGTCAAACCAATTTTAAATTGGTTTTGTAATAATTCACCAACTAAAACCACTCTTTTATTAACTAAAGAATCTGGATCATCATCTTGACCAATATTTTGAATTAAATTAAAGTAGTATGAAACTACAGCAATAATATCTGGAATTAATAAATTTAATTCTGTAGCTGTTGGATCATTACCTATAATAGTAATTGGTTCGGCACCATTAACTGCTGCTTCTTTTTCATTTTGAAAAACCTTAACCATTGTGATTTTGATTCTCTTTTTAAGTTTAGGATAGTCTTCAATTAATTTTCCATAAACTTTTTCAATAATATCTGGAATTTTTGTCATTTTTAAAACATCATCAATAAATAATTGATCAACTTTTTTAGCATCATCCAATGTGAATTTATGACCTTTTTTAAAAATAACTTGGCCCTCTTTATATTCGGCATTATCTTTTTCAGCAACTAAATCATGAGCAAGAATTTTATTGTTAATTCTATTTTGTAAATTTAATTTACGATTTATTGTATATCTACCTGTTTTTGATAAATTGTATCTACGGTTGTTAAATAAAAGATTGGGAAATAAATTGGCTGTTGACTCAGCAGTCACTCTATCTCCTTTTCTAATAATTTGATAAAGAGCTTCGATACATTCTTCTTGCGTTTTATATTTATCTTTTTTCAAAGTTTCTTCTAAAACATCAGATTTACCAAATAATTTAACAATTGTTTCTTTATTAAGTCCAAAAGTTCTTAAAAAGACTGAAACAGGAACAGCTTTATGTTTATCAATTCTAATTTTTACTCCATCAATTGAATTACCTGTTACTCTATGATAAATTTCAATTCATGATCCTAATTTAGGAATGATTTCCACTTTATTGAAAAGATCATCAGCTTGCTTATTTCTAACTTGACGACCAAAATATGCACCAGAAGAACGAATTAATTGAGAAATAATAACTTTTTCAGAACCATTAATGATAAAAGAAGCTCCATTTGTCATTAAAGGAATTTCGCCAAAAATCACTTCTTCTTCTTTAACTTCACCAGTTTCAATAATAGTTTTTCTTAATTTACCATAAAGTTTAGCAGCATAAGTTGTGCCCTTTTGTTTAGCTTCTTCAATAGATTTGGCTTCATTTTTCGATCTTTCAATTCTTTTTGATTTCGAGATATATTCAATGACTGTTTTACCATTATTTGAGCGAATTGGATAAATTTCTTTGAAGCTTTCTTCAATTCCCTTTTCTAAGAATCACTCAAATGAATCTCTTTGCATTTGCAAAAAATCTTGAGTTTCTAATTCAACCTTGGTATTAGAGTAATCACGTCTCTTGGTTATCGGTCCATATTTTTTAATTTGATAATTGTTTGATTTACTCATAAAATATTCTCTTTTCAGCATTAATTTTGATCATTTATTTGCTTGAAAAATACATTTTTTTTCAAAAACAAACATGATAAAGGTTATTTTTTAATTTTAACATATTTTTAAAAAAATAATAATTATTTAAAAACTTTATATTTGCTAACTTTTTTTGGTGTTTTTCACATGCGAACGGTACTCATAATCATCTACAATATTTCTTATTTTTATTAACCAATGATTGAGTCCACTTTTAGTTTTTTGAATATTATGTTTTTTCAATAATTCCACTGTTATTTGAGAAAGTGGAAGATAGGGATTATCACTTTTAAACTTATAAAATATTAATTCATCTTTTTTAAATTTTTTAAGCAAATCATGTTCAATAATGAATTGGTAATTTTCTATAAATAAAGCATTTGAATCAACAAGTTTTGATTGATTATAAATATCTAAATTACCAATTCTAGTAATTTGATTTTTATGATCTCTACTAATTATTGCATCAAAAAATTTAAAAAAGGATTCCTGAGATCCAATTGCCTTTAGAAATTCTGAAATTTGTTCATTTTTCTTTATATAAAGAATTACATAATCATTTTTTATAAATTCAGTAAATTTAAATTCATAATTATTTAATTTAGCAAGCATTAAATCGGCAATCAATTTATTTTTTATCTTAAGTTCTAAATGATATGAAGAAGATTGTAATGAAGAAATTGATCCGCTTGAAACAAAAACACCTGCAAAAAATAGTTGTGGATCAGAGATTATTAATTTTTTTAAATCTGTCCTTTTGAAAACCAATGTTTTATTTCTTACTTCATAGTTTCTATTACATTTTTCAAGAAAAAATAAGACTCTATTAAATATTAAAGCATTTTTGAAGGAAATTTTAATTTCTTCTCCTTCTTCTTTTAGTGAAGAAAAAATAATACCATCAATAAATGCTGCTGCTTGTTTTTTGTTTAAATCTTTTGTTATTAACTCATTTTTTATTTCATATGAAAAACTATCTATAATATCCTCCTGCAAAAAAAGCAAAAAAAAGCAGCGATTATCTATCTTCCCCAAAAAGGTATTGTCGACGTAAAAAGGCTTAACTACTGAGTTCGGAATGGATTCAGGTGATCCCTTTTGCTATGTTCGCTAATACCATTATATAGAATAATAAAAATTTTTTTGAAAAATATTTAAAAAAATATTTGATGTTGAAAACTAATTCTTATTTCAATAACCATTTTGTAATGATTTAAAAACTTCTAATCTTCTTTCTTTGTTGAGCTTTTCTGGTTCATAACTTAAATCACTGTTTTGTATGGTTCACAAAACACATTTTTTATAATTTTTTTCATTAATTTCATGGCCAAGTAAGTAATTTGTGTATGCTTCTCCAAAAATATAATTTACTAAGTCTGCTCTCTCCTTATTTTTGGTATTACCCATGGATAGTTTATGAATCTGACTAGAAATAGTTGGTAGTGCTTTTATGATGCCTTTTTTTCTATTTCAATAAATATTTAATGAAAGATCCTTTTGAAATAATCTATATCCGATTCACAAACCCGATACTACAAATCTATAATATGATTTATAATAAGGATTATTCTCATTTGTTATTGAAGGGTTCATTTTTTTGAATTCTAAAAAAGAATTATATAATGTGTTAGCAACTAATATATATAGATCTTCAATTTTATTTATGTTTTCTAATCAGTCTTTTGCTATATTGAATAAATTTGCTGATAATGAATTAGTTTTGGTTTTGGAATTTTTAAGATTTATTAGTATTTTATAAAAATGACTTGTTTCAATTGAAGATTTTTCAAAAATCAAATTAATTACATCTGCAAGAACAAAAACATCATTTGAATTTGTTCATAATTTTTTAATATTTGCTTGTTTAAGTTTGCTTCAAAGATCATCACTTTCATATGATCAAATAAATTCAAATATTGAGGCCTCATTTTTAGTGTTAATATAATCTACATATGATGTTACAAAACCACTAAAAATACTTGCCATTAAATCATTATTATTTATTTTAGAAATTACTAATTTAATAAATTTTTTAAAAAGTAAAACATCTTGAATTGTGTACTCTTTTATTTCTAACATGTTTATTGTTAATTCTGAAAGAAAATATTCAAGTGATTCATCACCTATAATATTTTCAATAATTAATTTCATATCGATTTTTTTGAAAAAATTTCCAATGAAACTTCTAATGAAGGCATTTATATTTTTTGTACTGTTAATTTTGTTTAAACTTTCAAAATAGCTCTTAATTAAATTAACGAAAAGAAATTCTAAATTGGTATTTAAAAAATTTTCTATTATTAAAGTGATTTTATCAATTTGCGTTGAATTAAATCTTGTTGAAATGACTTCAACAGCTTTATTTTTCAAGAATTTTTTTATTGGTTGGTCATATTTTGAAGAATTATAAACATTAGTTAAAATCTCGATAAATGCTTCTTCCATTAACTTGAGAAGTTCTTTATTTCCTAATTTTGTAAGTTGCAAACTAAAATCTTTTAACATAAAAAGAATGTTAGAAGTGTCAAATAAGACACTGGACAAAATTTTATCAAATTCTTTCAAATCATTTTTAATTTTTTTATTTGTATTTATATCTAATTTTTGTTGTATTTGATTGAGTACAATATCTATATAATCACTCTCATAAATAATATTTAAAAGAATTATAGAATATCTTTTATTTTTTAATATTTTGGCAAGTTTATTTTTAGGATCAAGTTTGTTTTCATCAACAAATTGTAAGACTGCTTTTAATAAACTTTTAATATTGTCATGTGAAGAAGATCTTTTATCAGAATTAAAAAGTTTTTTAATTGTTAAATCTCTTTTTAAGTGGAGAAATTCTTTTTCATGTGAATTATCCGTTCAAAAAATATTTTCATTAGTTATATTGGATAGTGCAATCAATTTTTTATCTGATAGATTAATTTTGGAAAAATCGATCATGTTTGAAAATGTATTTCTATCACTTAAAAAATAATCCCTATCCAGATTAGGAAATACACTTTGAATTTCCTCAAAAGATTTATCATAAAATTTATTTGATAAAGCTACTTTAGGAAATAATTCATAGGCGATTTTTTTGTAACCAAAATATGTAGGATGAACATCAAAAAATATACTTGATAAATTATCAATATTTTCAACTCAATATTTTTTGTCTTCCAAATTAACATAATACATGTTGGCTTCTTTTGCGGTTTCGATTAACTTCAAATTAAAAACATGAATAAAGTCACTTATTAATATTTTGTTCTTACTATGTTTATTGATTTTCTCATTATTTCACCTTGCAAGAATTGGTAAAGTGGTTGGATAAGTTGTAACAAAAATATTAGCAGTGGGATTTATTTTTCTTATTTCATTAAAAAATATTTTCATTCTAGCAAATATTTCCTTATTTATTTCATCAATTTCTTTTTCAAATTGTTTCATTGAAATTAACTCATTTTTCAATGACATTATTTCTAGAAAAGGGAATTTTGTTATTCAATCATTAGCACCAATTGTTATCGAAATAAGATTGGCGTCTCGTATTTTATTTTTTAAATTGTTGAAATCACTCTTTTTCTTTACTCCAAACATTCCAAATTGATTATAAGTTCTTCTTATTTGAGGATTATTTTCTTTTCTATCATATTCCTTGGAATCCAAAATTTGCTTTTCCGAATTTTTAAAATTATATTTTTTTGGTTCAACTCCCAAAAAATATAGTCAATCAGAAATTCTTGTACCTGTAAGACAAAAATTATCATATTCTTTAACACATCCTGGACTAATATCATCAAGCATTTTAGCTAAAATAGCTGGGTAGCTCATGCCGGATATATCATATTTATTTGATTTTGAATTATAGATTTTTTCTCCTGGAAAACCAATTCCATAAGCTGAATTAAAACCTTCAGCGATTGAATCACCAATTGCTAAATATCTTATTTTATCTTTAGAAATATTAATTGGTTTAATTGTCAATTTCACTCCCATACTTTTAGAAATTATAATTGCTTTTTGATTAAATAATATTATTTATGAAAATAATTATTGTTTTACCATAATTTTTCACTTTATCAATAATCATTGTCTTTGGTATTGTAATTTGAGTAAGATTATCTTCTTGAGTTTCCAATATAATTTGGCCATATTTGTTTAAAAATAAACCATCTGCAAGTATTTTCAAAACATTATTTAATAAATCTAACTCTTTATAAGGTGGATCGAGAAAAATTAAATCATATTTAGTGCCTCTTTTAGAGGACAAGAAATTTAATGCATCTAAATAATAAATATCAGCATTCTTTATTGACAATTTATTAAAATTGCTTTGAATTACCGAAATTGCTTCTTTAGAATTATCAACACAAATAGATTTCATTGCACCTCTTGAAAGTGATTCAATCGCCATTGCACCTGAACCAGAAAAGAGATCTAACACGATAGAATTTTCAATTTGATTTTGAAGACAATTAAAAATCGATTCACGAACTCGATCTGTTGTCGATCTAGTCATTTTAATATCAGGTTGATCAATCAGAGATTTACGATATTTACCAGCAATAATTCTTAACATAATTACTAAATAATAACATTATAAGTTATAATGTTATATCAATTAATAATTAATGATAAGGAGTTGAAGATGCTTAAAATAATTAATCATCCACTTATAAATGCAAAATTAACAGTTATGAGAAATGAAAAAACTGACCACACTATTTTTAGAAACAATTTGAATGAAATAGCTTCACTAATGATTTATGAAGTTTTACGAAATTATGAAACTAAAGAAATTACGATTACAACTCCTACTAAATATAAAACAATTGGATATGAATTTGATAAAGAAATAGTTATAGTTCCAATACTTAGAGCTGGAATTGGAATGGTTTATGGAATTCAATCACTTGTGCCTGAAGCAAGGGTAGGACATATTGGAATTTTTAGAGATGAAAAAACTATGAAATCAATAGAATATTTTTATAAAATGCCTAATATTAAAAAAGATTCATATATTCTAATTGTTGATCCAATGTTAGCTTCTGGTGGAAGTGCTTTCCATTCTATTCAAAAATTAAAGGATAATGGTTTCACTAATATTCAATTAGTTTGTATAGTTGGTGCTCCTGAAGGTGTAGAACTTATAACCAATGCTTTTCCAGAAGTGAATATATATTTAGCAGCACTAGATGAAAAACTAAATGAAAAAGGATATATTGTTCCTGGACTTGGAGATGCTGGTGATAGAATTTTTGGAACGAAATAATATATAAATTTAAAAGGTTATTTCTTTCTTATAGAAATTTATAATATATAATTATTTAAATTATGATAGAAATTAAAGATTTACAGTTTAAATATGATGGTTCAAAACAATATGTATTGGATGGTATTAATTTAGTTTTACCACAAGGGAAATATATTGCTATTTTGGGTCATAATGGTAGTGGTAAATCAACATTTTCTAAATTACTTGTAGGTTTATACAAACCGACAAATGGAATAATCATTATTGATGGAATAAAAATGAGAGTAAATTCCATTAAAGATATTAGAAAGAAAATTGGAATAATTTTTCAAAATCCTGATAATCAATTTATTGGTTCTTCAGTTGAAGATGATATTGCTTTTGGTCTTGAAAATGCTTGCATTCCAAGGGAAGAAATGAGAGAAAAAATTAAACTCTTTGCTGGAAAAGTCGGAATGCTTGATTTTCTAGAAAGAGAACCACATACACTTTCAGGTGGACAAAAACAAAAAGTAGCAATTGCTTCTGTTTTAGCATTAAATCCGGAGATAATAATCTTTGATGAAGTAACGGCAATGCTAGATCCAAAAGGTAAAAGAGAGATCTTAAAATTAATTAAAGAAATTCAAGAAACGAGGAACAAGACTTTGATTTCTATAACTCATGATATGGATGAGGCAATTCAAGCAGATCATGTTTTAATTTTTGCAAATGGAAAATTAATTGCAGAAGGAAGTCCAAAAGAAATTCTTAACAATGAAGAGATAATTAAAATAGCAAAAATTGATTCTCCATTTATATATAAATTATCTTCAAAAATAGAGGGTATTGAACCAACATATGATGTTGATGTATTGCTTGAGGAAATATGAAAATAATAATCAAAAATATTAGTCAAGAATTCATTTCTGGAATAAACAATAAATTTAGAGCTATTGGCGATATTTCTGCAGAGATAGATCAAGGAGAATTTATTGGTGTTATAGGACATACTGGTTCCGGAAAAACTACTTTTATTGAACATTTAAATGCTCTTTTAATACCAACTGAAGGTGAAATCATTATTGATGGCAGGGTTATAAAAAAATCATGAAAAAAAATAAAGAATGTTAAGGAAATAAGAAAAAAAATTGGAATCGTTTTTCAATTTGCTGAATATCAATTATTTGAAGAAACGATTGAAAAAGATA
>JBOFXM010000052.1:0-1374 GCA_051654165.1 Metamycoplasmataceae bacterium | reverse complement strand
CATTGAGAGTAGATTTACATCTACATTCATATGCTTCATCTCAAAATGGTGATTCAGTTAAATGACAATCCGTGCATGATGCTGTTTCAAGACTATATAAATTTGGCGTTAGACTTGCCGCATTTACTGATCACAACATTTTTGATGTTGATTTATACTTAGAATGTAAAAAACTTGGTGAAACAGGTGGGATGATTTTTCTTCCTGGAATTGAAGTAAATATAGTTAGAAAAAATGGTGTTATTGCCAATCTAATATATATATTTCCTGAAGATTTATCAAAAGAACAATTATTAGAAATAAGAAAAATTTCTAAATTACAAATTCCGAAAAATGGAATAACAATTAGAAAAGCAAATGCAATTTTTAATGATTTTGATACAATCAAAATTCCACATATTGGAAAATCAGATCACTTTACCATAAACGATTTAGATGGGATAGAATATGATGCTTTTGAAGTAACAAATCTTGATCATCCAAATTATCAAAAAGTAATTAAAAGCGGTTTGATATCATCAGTGGTAGCTTTTTCGGATACACATATTTGGACAAGCTATCCTCAGCAATCTACGCTAATTACTGAAATGGATTTGAATCCAATTGGATTTAAATCACTTAAAAACAAATTAAAAGAACACAAGTTGTTCGCAAAAGGAATAATGAATAATGATTAAACAACTAATATTCAAATCAAATAAATCACTAATTGGAGATCCTTTGGTAATTAATTTTGATGAACATGTAAATATAATAATAGGGCCAAAAGGTGGTGGTAAATCAACTTTGTTTGATTTACTAGCAGGATTAGAAAATGGATATATTTCTAAAAATGCAATTGATGCTTTGGATACTTATGGGCTAACATTTGAAAAAGCCATTAAATATAATAATGAAATAATAAATGCCACTCAATTAGCAAAAAAAAGCAAAAAGGAAATGGAGAATGATTTTGAAAAAAGATATGATGTTATTTTCCAGGATGATCCAATTAAAAAAAATATTAACAACTTAGATCAAATAGATAAACAAAAAAAAGATTATGCTCAGAATTTAATTGACAAATCTCCTGTTGTTTTAGAATTAATTAAAAAAATTGAAAATTTTTATAATGGAATGATGAAGATTTCTGAAATGAATAATCAAAATGAAATAAATTGAACAAATGCTTTTCAAATAAAACCTTCAACAGATAGCAAAACGAAATTAATTATTAATCTAAATTATAACAATACTGATATTAATCAAAAAGTAAATATTGAAAGAAGAAATTTAAATATTGTTATTGAAAATTCAAAAAAGCAAATTGTTGAATTAGAAAAATTTAAAACATTAAATTTTAATGGTATCGATAATGATGAAACCTTTATTATG
>JBOFXM010000051.1:0-5826 GCA_051654165.1 Metamycoplasmataceae bacterium | reverse complement strand
GAATACTTACTTCAATTTTAATTAGAACAAAAAAGCAATTATTTAATTACACAAAACATAATTTACTAATAATAGATTATGTTTTTTTGTTTTAAATTAATATAATTCATCTATAGCTATACTTACAATGCATAGCAATATTTATGATATTATTAATTAAGTAAAACATTAAATGAAAATATGGAGATAAAGATGTCAGAAAAAAAATATACTTATGAGGAATTAGGTCAAATCAGTTTTATGATTATAACATTTGCTGGTACTGCTAAATCAGATGCTATGTTAGCTATTTATAGTGCTAAAAAATATGATTTTGGAGATGCAAAAAAGAAATTAGAATCGGCAGAAAAAAATATGATTGAAGCTGAAAAACAACATGCTGATTTAGTTCAGAAAGAAGCTGCAGGTGTAGAAATTAAGATTCCTTTATTATTAATGCATGCTGAGGATCAGCTGCTATCAACACAAACATTAATGTTAATGGCAGAAGAATTTGTAAATTTATATGAAAAACTTTTTGAAATGGAGAAAAAATAATATATGTTAGGTATTTCAGTTTATCCAGAAAAAGCAAGAAAAGAAGATATAATTAATTATATTAATTTGGCAGCAAAATATGGTTTTAGAAGAGTTTTTACTTGTTTATTGTCAGCAGAAGGTACAAAAGAAGATATTAAAAAAGAATTTCACGAAATCATTTCAAGTGCTACTAAAAAAGGTATGGAAGTAATTTTAGATATTGCTCCCTCAGTTTTTACTAAATTAAATATTTCATATAAAGACTTATCTTTTTTTAGTGAATTAGGAGCAACAGGTATTAGATTGGATGTAGGATTCGATGGATTACAAGAATCTGTTATGACTTTCAATAAATATAATTTGGATATTGAAATCAATATGTCATCTGGAACCAAATATGTTGATAATATTGTTTCATTTGCGCCTAACAAAAAGAAATTAATTGGATGTCATAATTTCTACCCAATGGAATATTCAGGCCTTTCTTTAGAAACTTTTATTTCAACTTCAAAACAATATAAAGAACTTGGTATTAGAAGTGCTGCATTTGTTAATTCTCATAGTGCTAATCATGGTCCTTGACCAGTTATGGATGGTCTATGTACTCTTGAAATGCATCGAACCATGCCAATAACAACCCAGGTTAAACATTTTATGTTGATGGATTTAGTTGATGATATTATTATCGGAAATGCTTTTGCTAGTGAAGAGGAATTAAAATCTATTTCTGAAATTAGTAATATAATTCCATTGGATATCAAATTTGAAAAAACCACAACTTCAATCGAAAGAAAAATTGTTTTAGATGAACCACATTTTAATAGAGGTGATAGATCTGATTATTTAATTAGATCAACTCAATCAAGAATTAAATATAAAGATGAAACCTTCCCACCTTTAAATACCAAAAAGCAAATTACTAAAGGTTCCATTGTTATTGGTAATAATAATTTCGGACAATATAAAGGTGAATTACATCTTGTTAAAATGGACCATTCAGATGAAAAAGGTCGAAAAAATCAAGTTGCCAGAATTGCCGAACATGATTTATTCTTGCTTGATTACATTAAACCATGATCAAAATTTGCATTCAAAGAAATAAAATAAAACAAACACAAAAATAACAAAAATAACTCATTGAGTTATTTTTGTTATTTTGAATTAAAATATTATTATTATTTGTTGTAATGTTCAACAATTAATGATTCATTAATATCAGAATTTAATTCTTTTCTTTCTGGAAGTCTGTCTAATTTGAAAACAAAATCTTTTTCTAATTTAACTCAAGCTGCTACTTCTTTTCGTGTTTTAGCATCTAGAATTTGAACATTTTTTCTACTTGCTTCTTTTAAAGTAATAATATCACCAATTTTAATTTGCATTGATGGAATATCTGCTTTTTTATTGTTTAGAGTGAAATGCCCATGATTAACAAGTTGTCTTGCTTGTCTTCTGGTTTCTGCCAGTCCAGTTCTATAAACAAAACTATCTAATCTAGTTTCTAGCATTTGCATAAAATTTACACCTGCTTGTCCTTGTTTTTTTGATGCTTTTTCAAATGTATTTTTAAATTGTTTTTCACTTATTCCATACATGTATCTTAATTTTTGTTTCTCATATAGATGTAGACCATATTCAGAAACTTTAACTCTTTTTTGTCCATGTTGTCCAGGAGCATATTGACGACCCTTACCTTTCGCAAATTCTTTACCATTTTCTAAAATTGAAAAACCATAACGACGTGATTTTTTAAATGATGATTTAGTATATCTTGACATACTTAGTACCTCTTTCTTTGCATAACGAGGAATATATTCTTATTTTAATATTTAAATATAATGTTTTCGTTTTACAGCCAAAACTACTCTCAAATCGATTTCCTGAATTTAAATAACACTAAACTAATATATATTTGCTGAGTTGTGCTTTTTAATTTTATCATAATTGTTATTTTCAAGAAATAATAATCACATAAAATCATTATTATAGTAATTTACTTTTATATTAAACAATTTATTTCATATGTTATAATATAAAAATAAAATAATTTAATTTTATTTTACTATTAAAATTTGATAATAAGAAATGGATTACGAATCAATTATGTTGGACATAAAAAATATTTTCATAAATTTAGATTTGAAAACAAGAAATGATGCTTTGGATTTCATATCTAATGAAGCCGTTTCTTTAGGTATAATTGCTAAAAAAAATAAGCAAAAATTAATCGATGCTTTCATTAATAGAGAAGAAGAGTCAACAACAGGTTTTCAAGATGGATTTGCAATTCCGCATGCAAGAATAAAAGAAATTCAAAAACCAGCAATAATTATAATTAGATCTAATTATTATATTGATTGACAATCAATGGATAATCAACCAATAGTAATGGCAATTGCTTTATTGATTCCTGAAGACCAATCTTCATCATTGCATATTGATACACTATCAAAAATAGCAACTTTGCTATTAGATCCAGATTTTAGAAGTAATATGCTAAATTTTGAATCAGAAGATAAAATTTTTAATTATTTAGATGACAGAATTAATGAACATAAGGAAACAAATAAGGAAACAAACGAACTAACAGTAATAGGAACTTCTGGAAATATAGTTGGTGTTTCGGCATGTGCGACTGGTGTTGCTCATACATATATGGCAAAACAAACTCTTGAAGACTATGGAAAGAAAAATGGTTATGAAATTAAGATTGAAACTCAGGGTCAAAAAGGTGTTGAATCTGGATTATCTAATGCTGAGATTGCTAATGCTGATTCAGTCATAATTGCAGCAGATGTTTATATAGATCTTGATAGATTTCAAGGTAAAAAACTTCTTAAAGTAAAAACGAATGATGCAATAAATACTCCTGATAAATGTATTGCTGAATCTCTTAAATCTCCAATTTATGGTGACACATCACAAGCTATAAAATCCTTAAAAACAAATGATGCATTTACTCAATCAAAATCTAAAATATTTATGGGTCACTTATTATCTGGTGTTTCAAGAATGATTCCATTTATTGTTTTCTCTGGTATTGTTTGAGCAATACTTAATTCATTAGGTTCAATAGAGTCAATAAAGAATGATCAAATTTATTTAATACTACTTGATATTTCTCAAATAGGATTCACTGTTTTTATTGCTATGATGGGAGCATTCATTGCAGAATCAATTACAGGCAGGGCAGGTTTTGCTCCAGGTTTTATTGCGACTTTTGCAGCTGCCAATTCTGGCTTCACTTTTTGATGAAATATACCTGGTATTAAACATCCAATTCCACAGATAGATTTCTTTTTTCCTGATGCTTCAACAACAGGAATTGGCAATGTTGGGTTATCTTTGTTTGCAGCTATTATTATGGGATTTGCAGCAGGATATTTAGTAAAGTGAATTCTTTCTTGAAAAACTAACAAATTGATCACTCCAATAATATCAATTATTTTTATTCCAGTTGTTGCAAGTATTTCTTTAACATTTCCATTTATATTATTATTATCTGGTCCATTAGGATTTATTATGAATGCCATGGTATATGGTTTGTCTGAAGCTGCGAAAATAAATGGAGTCAATTTCTTGATTGGATTTTTATTAGGATGTATGATTGGGTTTGATATGGGGGGACCAATTAATAAAATTGCTGGAACGTGTGCTACAGCTTTAATTGTTGTTGATCCAAGATTAATGGGTGCTGTTGCTGCAGCCATTCCTATTGCTCCTCTTGGTTGTGGTCTTGCGACTATATGAGCTAGAAAAAAATTCAACGAAAAAGAACGTGCGGAAGGTATTTCCGCATTAGGTTTAGGATTCTTTGGTATTTCTGAAGGAGCGATTCCATTTGCTGTTAACAGACCAAAGCAAGTTTTAATTTCAAATGTTATTGCTTCAGGAATTGCTGGTGGTTTAGCATTTCTATTTTTTGTTGGTGGATATGTAGGAATGTGAGGAGGTCCAATTATAGCTATTATTGGTGGTGTTAGTGCTCCAATTAGTGAATTACAAACATTTGGCGAAACAATTCCTGCTATTTTTGGTGGTTCAGGAAATGGAATGCAATTCATTGCAATTTTCTGATTCTTTTTAGCTATCATAGTGGGAGCAATAATTCATTCATTGCTTTTTGTATTAGGTATGAATTTAGCAACAAAAGAAGGTAAAGAGAATGCTAATATAAAATGAGCAAATTTTAGAAAAAAAATTGGTTCTACCTTTAAAAAACAAAATATAGCATTTCTTTAATTAAATATTGAAATAAAAATAAATTATTAATTATGTAAAAAATATTGGTTTTATTTCATAATTTAAATAGAATATTTATTTTGAAAGGGAGAAAAATGAAAGAAAAAATAATATTTCTAATACCATATTTTGATTATAAATTATGAGGTGGAAACAAACTTAAAGATTTCGGTTATACTGGTGACGAAAAAATAGGTGAAGGATTGATGATTAGTGCTCTAGAGGGTAAAGAATCTATTGTTGCTTCTGGAATTTTTAAAAATCTAAAATTAAGTGAAGTTTTTGAAAATAATAGAAATCTTTTTGGGAATTTTCAAGGAAAATATCCATTGCTGACAAAAATTATTGATGCAAATGATGATTTAAGTGTTCAAGTTCATCCTGATAATATTTATGCTGCGAAAAAATTTGGTAAATTAGGTAAAACTGAATGTTGATATATTTTAGATTGCTTACCAAATACCAAATTAGTTTATGGATCCAATGAAAAAGATATCAATAAAATCAAAGAATATATTGAAAGTAATTCTTGAGATAAGTTTTTAAAATATGAAGAAGTTAAAAAAGGAGATGTAGTTTTTGTTCCTGCTGGAACAATTCATGCAATTACAAAAGGAATATTAACATATGAAATCCAACAATCTTCTGATTTAACTTTTAGATTGTTTGATTACAATAGATTAGAATCAAATGGTAAACCTAGAGAGCTTCATATAGAGGATTCACTTAATACAATTAAAATAGATGATAATCTTAAAATACAACAATCTAAAGATGGAGTTATTATTGATTCCGATGTTTTCAAATTAAGAAGAGAAACAATTAAGGAATCTGCAATAATTTCTAATCCAAATGCTTTTTGATTAGAATGCGTTGTTATTGATGGTCATGGATACACTGAAGGAACTGAAATTCAAAAAGGTAGCTCTTTTATTATTACTTATAATAGTAAAATTGAAATAAAAGGAAATTTACAACTTCTGATAGGTTACATTGAGAAATAGTACTATTTTTCCTTAATATAAATGATATTATTATAATATATTGTTAAGAGAATATTGAGGT
>JBOFXM010000050.1:0-1676 GCA_051654165.1 Metamycoplasmataceae bacterium | reverse complement strand
AATACAAATCCAAGAATATTCATTGATTTTAAAACTTCTAAATATTTGTCTGATTTTGTGATTTCAAATCCTGCATATTTATTTAAATAATTAGATTCAAATTTAATTGATTTATTATTGTTCTTTTTACTATTAATATGATTAGAAAATAATGTTAATTTCGTTGAAAGGAAATTAATGGCAAATTCAATGGAACCATATGAAACAATTTTAGAGGAATTAATAGATGAATCATTAGCAATCTTTAAAAATCTAGCAGAGTCTCTGACTTCTTTTGGATCGAATGAAGCAAATTCAAAAAAAACATGTGTGTCATTTATAGAATACTTGAAATCAGGTGATTCTAAAACGCCAGCAATTGATAAAATATTTTTATTGTTTTTAATTACTAAAGCCTTATCCATTCTCACATCATTAAAAATGATATTTTTTTCAACACCAGTTTTGATTTCTCCGATTATTTTTTCCGAACTATAAATTCTTGATGAAACACCAGTCATTATTAGAACTAATGAAGAAAGATCTTTGATGTCATCTTCCAATTGAATATTTGATTTCAGTAATAAAATAATGTCATCCAAATTTAGTTTATAATTCTTAACATTGGCTTCAATTCCTGAAATATAATTTTCTTCAGTAGAATTAATATGTATTTGCGATTTCATATTGGCTTTGGTTTTAACAAATTCATAAATTTTTGTTTTAAAATATGCTGATAATTCAAGAGCCATAATGAGATATGATACTGCATCTGATCTATTAGTTAATATAGAAATATCAATAATATTATCATGAAGATCTAATTCTTTAATTGGATCTTTGTCTAAAGATATTTTTTCAGGCAAAATAAAAATTTCATCTTGTCACTCTTTTCTAAGCAAGTTTCCTTTAAAACCTAATTCATCAAAAGAAATAAGCATCCCCTCTGAAATGATTCCTTTCATTTCCTTAGCATTAAAAGTTATTCCATTAACTCCAGATCCTGGAACAAAAGCCATTAAATAATCTCCCTCTTGAACATTTTTGGCTGTAGTTTGAATTATTCTTTTCTTATCAAAAAACTCGATTTCACAAACATTTAGATTATCACTATTTAAATTTCTATAAGTTTTTAAAACATGACCAAATTTGATTCCATGAATATCACTTAATGGATTGCAAGATTCAACTTCAAAACCCATACTATTAATAGCATTTAGAATTTCATTAGTTTTAATATTTTTTCCAAGGGAAGCAAGTTCTCTTAGTTTATTTTCTGAAAATAACATTTGTTAAACCTTCTATCTTTCAATAATTTTATCATGGAACTAGTATTTAAATTGTTTCAAGAATCTAAGATCATTTTTATAAAATTCTCTAATATCAGTGATTCCATATTTAATCATTGTAACTCTTTCTACACCAATACCTGCTGCAAAACCTGTCAACTCATTTGTGTAACCTGCAATTTTAAGAATTTTTTCATTTAACATTCCAGCACCTAAAATTTCTATTCACTTATTTTTATAAAAAACATCTACTTCCATTGAAGGTTCAGTAAATGGGAAAAAAGAAGGTCTCATTCTAATTTCAATATCCTCTTCGAAAACATGTGATAAAAGTGATTTAAGTGTTCAGATTAAATTCTCAATATTTAAATTTCCAACAGATACTAAATCAACTTGTGAAAATTGATG
>JBOFXM010000049.1:0-9956 GCA_051654165.1 Metamycoplasmataceae bacterium | reverse complement strand
ATAAAAATTTATATGTGTTTTTAGTATATAATTAATAATATTAATTTAAGAGAAGTAAGGAATTTATGATAAATACAATTTTAATGGTGATTTTATTAGTGATATCAGTGTTTCTTATTTTCATAGGGTTTTTAATGTCACCTGATTCAAACTCATTTTCTGGTGCATTAGTTGGTTCTTCTGATTTAGAATTGTTTAATGTTTCCAAAGAGAAGGGATATAAATTATTTCTTAAATGATCAATGATTATAAGTGGATTATTGTTAATATCGATTGCTATAGTAGTAAGAATTTATGTGAATTTAAATGCTTCTTAATATTAATGAACTAAAAGAATTTATTAATAAAAAGAATGAAGTATCTTTTATTGAAATTGCTAAATTTTTCAAAATTCCATTTAATCAAAATAAAGAATTAACTTCACTTATTAATTCTTTGATTAGAGATGGTATTATTATGCAAAATGTAAGAAAGAATTTTTACATTCCTACAATCATAAATAGAATTATAACTAAAATAAAAATTAATCCTAAGGGATTTGGTTTTGTTGATATCAATGAGAAGGAAGCAGCATTTATTTCATCCAATAATATTCATGGTGCCATGGACGAAGATGAAGTTGAAGTCATTATTATGAATGACACAATTAAGCCGGGTTCTTTAATTGGAAGTGTTGTAAGAGTCATTAAAAGGAAAAATGAATTTCTTTATGGCAGAATTGAAAAGAATGGACAATATTTTGATTTCATTCCTTTAATTCAAAAAATTAGAAATCGTTTCCGATTTATAAATAAAGAAATGCTTAGGGATAAAACATTTGTAAAAGTTAAAATTGAAGATATTAATGATGAACATATTTTATTGAGAATAATTAAAAATATTTCAGAGGTGAATAAGCCTTATGCTGATATCAATTTATTACTTGAATCAATGGAAGTTGATGATTTATTTAATGATAAAGTATTAGAGGAAGCAAAACATGTACCTACTGAGGTTCAAAACATTTCTAAATTTAATCGTATAGATCTTAGAGAAAAATTGATAGTCACTATAGATGGTGAATCTACAAAAGATTTTGATGATGCCATAACTGTTAAAAAACTTGATAATGGTAATTATTTTTTAGGAGTTTACATTGCAGATGTTGCCTATTATGTTAAAGAAAATAGTGAAATTGATAAACAGGCATTTTCAAGAGGAACATCTATTTATCTTATTGATAAAGTTATTCCAATGTTACCTGAGGTTTTATCTAATGGAATCTGTTCTTTGAATCCAAATGTTGATCGCTTTGTTTTGGCACTTGAAGTTGAAATTGATAAATTTGGAAGAGGGAGAAATCCTAAGCTTTTTCCCGCAGTCATTAATAGTAAACATCGTCTTACATACAATCAAGTGTGTGATTATAAAAATATTTTTGAAGATGAAAATTTGACAAACATGTTAAAAGAAGCTTATGAATTATCAGATATTTTATCTATAAAGAAAGGTAAAGAAGGATATATTGATTTTGAAATTGAAGAACCAATTATTGAATTAGATGAAAATGGAAAAACAAAAAATATTCTTATAAAAAGTAGAAAATCATCAGAAATTTTAATTGAGAATTTTATGGTTTTTGCGAATGAAACTGTTTCAAAAATAATGAATGATTTAAAAGTTCCTAGTATATATAGAATTCATGAGAAACCTAGCGATGAAAAAATAATGATGTTTCAAAATATGCTAAATATTTTGGGTATAAAAGTTACTCTTCCCAATTCTAAAAGTCCAGTTGAATTTGCAAAAGCAATTAATTCAATTAAGGACATTAGATTTGATGAACTTATCAAAATATCACTATTGAGAACTATGCAAAAAGCAAAATATGAATCCAATAATATTGGACATTTTGGTTTGGCTTCAGAACACTATTCTCATTTCACTTCACCAATAAGAAGATATCCTGATTTAATTTTACATAGAATAATTTGAGAAATAATTATTAAAAAGAATAAAGAATATAAAAAAGAAATGATTGATAAAATTGATTTGATTTGCAGTCAATCTTCTAAACAAGAAGAGTTGGCTGTTGCAGTTGAACGTAAAATATATGATGTGAAAAAGGCGGAATTTTATGAAAGTAAAATTGGTCAAAAACTAGAAGGAATGATTGTTTCTGTAAAAAAATTTGGATTATTTGTTGATTTCATTGATAAAGTTTGTGGTTTTATTCATATTTCAAATATTCCAAATGGACCTTACAATATGTCAAATAATGGATTACAATTATATAATGAAAAAAATACATATACTGTTGGTGATACTGTTTATGTGAAAATAACATCAATTTCAAAACTTGAAGGTAAAGTTGACGGAATTTTAGTTAATAAAGATGATATTTAATGCATATAGTGATTTAATGTTTATATATGATAAAATAATATTGTTAAAATAGGTTCTGATGTCAAAAATTATAAGTAAAAATAAAATTGCAAAATTTGATTATGAGATAGTTGAGAAATATGTTTGCGGGATTGTTTTATCAGGTTGAGAAGTCAAATCAATTAGAGCAAGTAATGTAAATCTTAGAAATTCTTTTTGCTCATTTTTAAAAAATGAATTATTTGTTTCTAATATGCATATATCTAAATATATGTTAGTAGAAGGTGATGAAACAAGAGCGAGAAAACTTTTACTTAAAAAAAGTGAATTAAACAAAATTTTAACAAAACAACAAAAATATAAATATTCAATAATTCCTCTAACTTTGTTATGAGAAAATGGAAATGTTAAGCTTGAAATTGGACTTGGAAAAGGAAGAAATAAAGCTGACAAAAGATCATATATAATTGAGCGCGATGAAAAGAAAAGATTAAAAAGTATTTTGTAAAATGGGGATGTAATGGATTCGACAAGTGTAAGGCTTGTTATTCTGCAGTAGTGTAGTAGACTATAAATACTAAGGCTTTTTTCAAACGGAAAAGAACAAACAAACGAAGATTACTCAAATTTAGTAATTTCTTCAAACAACTCAAATCTAGTATTTGCTTAATTTAGCAACTAGTTGTTATTATTGAATTCCTAGGCAATAATAATATAATTTTAGGATATGCGAGCAGATTTGATTAAAGCTCAAAGAATTATTAATCAACCTCTGCTAATTAATTTTTGTTTATTTCAATATTAGATAGTTGTAATTTGTAAATAATCTAAACTGTAGATGGATAACTCTGTTTTACTTTTGGACCCGGGTTCGACTCCCGGCATCTCCACCATTTGATTTAATAATCACCTAAAATCACCATTTGAAAATTTGGTGGTTTTTTTTAATTAAGATTTATTTTTTTCTCATATTTCAATCATTTTTATTTCCAATTTGCTATCGCTATTTGGATTATAAAATTTTTGATCAGTTATTTCATCTGGTAAATATTGTTGTTTTACTCATGCATTTTTATAATCATGAGGATATTTATAACCACTATGACCAAGTTTTGTATGTGATTTATAACTATTATCTCTTAAATGTTTAGGTACTCGATATATACCACCATTTTCCAAAATGGATAAAGCATTAGTAATTGCCATATAAGCTGAATTTGATTTTGGTGATAAACACATCTCAATAACAATTGCTGAAAGAATCTGATGAGCTTCAGGAAATCCAACTTTAACAACTGCTTCCATTGCAATAACAACTCTTGGAAGAAGAGTTGGATTAGCTAGACCAATATCTTCATAAGCCGAAGAAATAATTCTTCTAGAAATTGAAATTAAGTCGCCAGCTTTAATTAATCTTGCTAAATAATAAATTGCTGCATCGACATCACTTCCTCTTATTGATTTATGAAATGCAGATTGTAAATCATAAAATTCATCTCCATAACTTGATGATAATGATGAGGTGAGTGGACTTATCATATCCAAGACTTCTTTTGTTATTTCTTGATTTTTATAAAGCGATTCTATGATATCTAATGTATTGATTGCCCTTCTTAAATCACCATCTGTATTTAAAGAAATTAATTGTAGAATTTCATCTGAAATATTTATTTCTAATTTTAAGGCTATCTTTTTTAAACCTTTCAAAATTTCATTTTTGTTTAATTGATTTAATTGAATTATTTGACATCTACTTCTAATAGCAGGATTTACTACGAAAAATGGATTTTCGGTTGTAGTGCCAAAAATAATTAAATTACCCTTTTCTAAATATGAAAGTAAAATATCTTGTTTATCACGATTTAATCTATGAAATTCATCAATAATAATTACAAAGTAATGATCATCCTTCAAATTATTTGAAAGAATTTGATCTAAATCACTTTTTTTGTTTATGGTTGGATTAAACAATTCATAAGCAATTTTTACATCATTACAAATCGATATTGCCATTGAAGTTTTTCCTGTTCCAGGTGGCCCATAAAAAATACATGAAAACAATTTTTCATTATTAATCATTCTCATAATAATTCCGTCATAACCAAGTAAATGTGATTGCCCAATAATATCATTAATAGTCTTGGGTTTTAAATAATTTGTAATTAGTTTTTGCATATGAAGAAATTATATATCATTTATCAAAAAATAAAAGCACCTCTCATAAGTGCTTTCATTAATTCATTTTATAATTTTTTTATTTATTAAACATGAGAATAATCATCAATATATGTTCCATTACGTTTTCTTATATAATCTTCAATAGTTGTAGGAAGGAATGTTATTCCAATGAAAAGGAATAATACAATAACTAACATTACTCTTCCTATTATTTCTTCATTAGTTAAATCTGGAATATAATAAATTGCCATTAAATCAAAGATTGGTGCAAAAACTGAAACAAATAATGAGACTGACATGATTATGATTGCCGAAATTGCCATTGGCTTGAAATATTTCTTTTGATCAGTAGCAATTCGTTTAGTTTTTCTATTTCTCAAACAACCATAAATCGCAGCAACAATGAATCCAAATGCAAATAAAGATGTTCAATTTGCCATTAAGTCAGCAAAATTATACAAACTTTCCATTCCAGTACCATAACCAATATCAGCATATCCACCAGGTATATAAGCAAAAACACCAATTATTATGAATATTAAAATAATTGGAATTGAAGATACTAATGAATACAATATTCCAATTTTAGGTCTATCTGAATTTAATTGATTTTTAAATCTTGAAGAAAATGGTAATTCTCCTTCTTGAATAAGATTTTCAATAAATCTTGGGGCTCACATTGCAAACCCATTAATAATACCCAAAATACCAATACCAATCAAAATATTTACAACACCAAATATTCATCCATTTCCGTTATCGGATAATCATTGACCAAAACCAAAGAAGGAACCATCACCATTTAATGACATTGAGATGGCAATTGTTAAATAAATAATTGTTACTAAAGATAAACCAAATAAAATTGCCATTGGAGTTTTTTTAGGCTCAGCCATTTCTGAATTTAATCCGGATGTAACATAAAAACCATCATATGCAAAGAAGATTCCTGCGATTGCAATAAACATTCCGAATCCAGGTGTCATTGCTGATAATGAATTAGTGTCTGTAGCTTCTGGTTTAAATCCAGGAGTTACAGGTGTATCTGGAACACCACCTGTTCCAATAAATATGAATCCCATTAAAGCAGCAACAACTAATGGAATAAATTTAACTGCAGTTATTGCTAAATTTTGAATGTTACCTGCTCTAGAAGAATATCCAGAAACAACAACAAAATAAATTACTATTACAATAGCAACTATAGACCAAATAAGTCAATCAACATTCGTATTAAAAAGAAAAGGAGCAAGTTCATCTGTAGTGCTATGCGTTCAAACTCCAATTCCGTCTTGCAATTGTATTATAAAATATAAAGGCATGAAGAAATAATTAAGAGGTAGATAAATATAAAACATAAAGTTTTTTGCTGCCTTATACATTATTCTTGAATTAAATGTCTTACATCAACCAATTAAAGATAAATTATCATTTTTACCTCCAGCTACTTCAATTAATGCTAATGCCATTGCTATAACAGCAAATCCTGCTAATATTCAGGTGAAAATTGCTAACACTAAACTTCCATGTGAACCATCTAAAACTGCTTTAGATTTTAAAAATATCCCTGCTCCTATTGAAGATCCAACAACAACAAACATTGCTGAAAAAAAGGAAATTTTCTTTTTTAAAGGAGCGTCTTTTAAACTACCAGGTAGAATCTCTGTTGTGTTTTCACTATTACTAGTAGCCATATAAATCCTTTCTTAAATTATTTTTAGTTAAATGTTTTATTATTATACTATTAATATACAATTTTTGTACCAGAATTTCCACTTAATGCTTCGCTAACTTTATTTAAATCAGCTATAATAGCAATTCTGTTTTTGTCTCCCTTAACAAATTCAATTGCTGCTTGAATTTTGGGAAGCATACTTCCAGGAGCAAATTGATTATCCAAAATGTGTTTTTCCAATTCAGCAATAGTGACTTCTTTAAGTGCTTCTTGATTAGGTTTATTATAATTAATATATACTCAATCAACTGCAGTTAAAATAATTAAAATATCTGCATTTAGTTTTTCACTAACTTTCGATAAAGCAAAATCTTTATCAATAACACCATCAACCCCTCTATATCCATCTTCTGTTTTAATAGTCGGAATTCCTCCTCCACCAGATAAAATAACACAAGCTCCTGCTTCAACAGTTTTTTTAAAAGTTTCAATACCAATAAAATCGATTGGTAGTGGACTTGGAACTACTTTCCGAAAACCTCTTCCTGAATCTTCAATAATAGTACTATTAGGATTATTTTTATTTGCATCATCCAATGTTTTATAAAAGGGTCCAACTGGTTTTGTTGGTTTATTAAATGCATTGTCATTTGCATCAACAATTGTTTGTGTTAAATAATAAACAACATCTTTTTTAATATTTAATTTTAGAAATTCATTAGTTATTGCAGTTAGTAAATGAAATCCTATATATCCTTGAGACATAGCTCCTGCTTCTGCAAAAGGTACGATTGCAGTTTTAGAATTAAAATTTTTAGCATCAGAAAATGAGTTAAAAATCATTCCAACTTGAGGGCCATTACCATGACCAACAACAACTTGGTGACCCTGTTTAATTAGATCTGCTATTTTTTTTGCTGGTATTTTAACTAGTTCTTTTTGTTCTTCTGGATTATTTCCTAAAGCATTACCACCTAAAGCAATTACAATTTTAGACATATTTTAATAACCTATTGTTGCAAGCATTATTGCTTTAATTGAATGTAATCTATTTTCTGCTTGATCAAATGCTTTATTATATTTAGATTGAAAGACTTCATTTGTTACTTCAATTTCACCTTTTTTAACTATTGGATATTTTTTTCCAAACTTTTCTAAAATTTCTTTTGCAAATTCAGTGTGGTCATCGTGAAAGGCTGGTAAACAATGTAGAAAAATCACATTTTCTTTAGCAGCTTTAATCATTTTCATATCTACTTGGAACTCTTTTAATTCTCCAATTCTTTTGTCAAATAAATCAAAAGGTTCTCCTAATGAAACTCAAACATCTGTATAAATTACATCAGCATTTTTTGCAGCTTCAATTTTATTATCACTAAAAGTTAAAGAGCCACCATTTCTTTCGAACAGTTTTTGACAATCATCAATAACATTTTTTCTTACATCTTTATGATATTTTTTTGGTCCACATAATGTCACATGCATTCCCATAAATGCTGCTCCTATAAGTACTGAATGACCCATATTATTCTTTATATCTCCAATGAAAACAATTTTCTTATTTTTTAACTCGCCAAGTTGTTCTTTCATTGTCATATAATCAGCAATTATTTGTGTGGGATGTTCTTCATCTGTTAAACCATTTCAAATAGGTACACCTGAATGTTTAACTAGAGCATTAATATCTGCTTGAGCAAATCCTCTAAATTCAATACCATCATAAAATCTACCCAATACTTTAGCAGTATCTTCAATGGATTCCTTTTTACCAAAATTTGATCCTTGAGGCCCAATATATGTTACGCCAGCCCCTAAATCTGCTCCTGCTACTTCAAATGCACAACGCGTTCTTGTTGAATCCTTTTGAAACATAATAGCAATATTTTTACCTTCAAAAGGTCTATTGCCTCTTTGTAATCCCTGATATTTAGATTTTTTTAAATCAATTGATAAATCAATTAAATAATTAACATCATGTGTTGTGAAGTTCAAAAGCGAATCTAAACTTCTTCCTTTTAAATTTACAGCCATTTTATTCTCCTATTTCTTACTTATTTTTTTATTTATATTTCATCTCTAATTAAAGGCATTGACATACAACGAGCTGAACCCATGCCTAATGATAGTTGATTTCCTTTAAATGACAATACTTTTATTCCATGTTTTTTAAGAGCATGTTCGGTTTTTTCATTTCTACTATAACCTACAACAACTCCTGGCCTAATAACTAAATAATTAGTAGCATCAAAATGCGTTTCAAGGTCAATTGATAAATGTGAAGCACCTTCACCGGCTACTGGAATAAGAATTGGTTTTTTGCCGATTATTTTTTCAAGCATTTCCTCAAGCGAAACATTCAATTCAATTACAGAATGATCATCACCACTTACTTTAATTTTTCAAATTTTTAATGTTCCCATCATATTTGGAGAGTATAAAAATTTGTCAAAATCGAGCATAGTCAATCAAGTGTCTAAATGCATTAAATTTTTCTTTTTAGGAACATTTATAGCAACTATCGTTTCAAATGAATTATCTTTTCTATTTTTCAACATATCAGCAATATGTTCAATTTCCTCTATCTCAGTTCTTTCGGAAACACCTATAACTACCGTTTTTGAATTATATATAAAAACATCTCCACCTTCAATTGTATGTTCATCTTTTCGACTAGAATATTGATAAACATTTATATATTCAGGATGATTTTTAAAAATAAATTCTGAAAAAATAGTTTCTCTTTGACGTGTTTTATATTTCATTTTATGAACTGTTACACCATTACCAACTGATGCAAATGGATCTCTAGTGAAATATAAATTGGGCATTGGATCAACAATTAATTCATGTTCAAATTCGATGCCTAATTCTTTTGTCGTTATTCCAGACATCAAAAGAGCTATTAATTTTTTGGTATTTTTTTTGCTTAATATATAGTCTTTAATTTTTTCACGAATGGTTGAATTAATAATCTTTGGTTCAACTTCATCCAATCAATTCTCAAGAAAATTATTTCTTACTTCTTTTGAGGATAGATCATATGTTTCAGATATTAAGTCTACTAATTGAACAACTTCTACTCCTTCTTTTTCAAGGATTTTTATAAAAGCTCGGTGTTCTTCTCGAGCCTGTTTAGGTTCTAGAATTGCAGAAAAAAGCAATTCATCCAGTCTTTCTGGTGAAATATATTCTATTTCTTTGCCGGGGGTGTGAACAAGTACTTTTCGCAAATTACCTATTTCACTATAAGTGTTAATTGATTTTATAATGAATACATCTTTTCTTAGTTATTAAAATATAGAAATTTAAAAATATGATCTTAAAATTTTCTATACTAATAAATTATACTCCTTCATACATTAAGAGAGAAAAAAGTATGTTAAATGTTTATAACTTAAATATAGAAAGGAAATTTTGATGAAAATCTATTGATTTTCGGATTTAAATTTTCTTCCTCATAAATTATTAATCGAAGCATTTAAATCTAGATTATTGTAAAGTATTTGATACAAACATTCAACAATAGGTAAATCAAGTTTTTCTTTAATTCTAATTTTTTCAACAATTTTAATAGCATTTAATCCTTCAAGTGTAATTGAGGATGAAAAGGCTTTTTCTTTATTTCTTACAAATTCACGACCAAAAGTATAATTTCTAGATAAATCTGACATTGAAGTTAGAATCAAATCACCAAGACCTGTTAAACCAATAATAGTATCTGGTTTTCCTCCTAAGTATT
>JBOFXM010000048.1:0-1047 GCA_051654165.1 Metamycoplasmataceae bacterium | reverse complement strand
CCCCCTCCATATATTTTAGCAATTTGATGAACATTATAAGTACTTGACCTCAATCTAACTCTTATATCTCCATTTTCCTGCTCGATAAAAAATATTCATATAACGTAAGGTTCAATATTAGCTATAAAATCCACTCTATTTCTATTCTCTTCAGAAAGACTTAATTCATTTGCTTTATCAATACTCAGAAAATAATAAATTATTTTTTCTTTAGTTTGATAATTACTTAGAACTTCTTTTTGAAATGAAATTTCTTTAATTGTTCTTTTCAATAGATTATTATGAATTTTTTGAACATCAAATTTTGTTTTTAATAATTCTGATACCAAGAAAAATGTTCTTGAGGAGGTTTTATCAAATAAAAATCTACCTGAATCTGTATATATTCCTAAATATATATAGGAAGCAGCAAGTTTAGAAATTTTTCATTTTAAAGTGATTGCTAATTCAGCAATTTGTTCAGCTGAAGCACAAAAACTTTGATCAACTCATGAATAAATAGGGTTTACATCATCTCCACCTATATGGTGATCAATCCTTAAAATATTTTCAATTTTCCCATCTATTATTAATTCGGATTGTTGTATTCTTTTAGAATAATTTGCATCAACAATTATCCCAAGAGATTCTTTCAATATTTCATCATTTGGAACTTCATCATGATGAAAATTCATGAATGATAAAACATCTTTTGAATCACCAATTGCATATACTTTTATTTTCGGGAAATTATCTTTTATTAATTCTTTTAATCCAAATTGAGAACCCAAACAATCTCCATCTGGATTAATGTGATGAAAGATAACTATCGATTTATATTTAAGAATAAGACTTTCAATTTCTTTTAAATTCACAATATATATTTTAACTTAAATAAGTATGAAAATTATATTTATATTTGATATAATTTGTAAATAAATTATCTTAATTCGTCGCAATAAAATATGAATGATTCAATGGATTGAAATGGAGATGTATGTCTAATATAAAATTTTTCGCATTAGGCGGTTTAGATGAAAATGGTAAGAATTCTTACGTTCTTGAAGT
>JBOFXM010000047.1:0-12110 GCA_051654165.1 Metamycoplasmataceae bacterium | reverse complement strand
ACTTTATAGGTTTTTGTAGTTTGAATTGAAAATTCTAATAATTCTTTATTTGTTAAAATTTTAAATAAATGATCTGTTAAAAAAGGAATAAAAGGATGAAGTAAAATTAATAGTTTCGATAGTATTTCAATAGCAATTTTTTTATTTGGTTTGATCTTCAAAAATTCAACATATCAACTTGAAAAATCATTATAAATAAAATCATTAAACTTTTTGCCAATTAATGAGAACTCATATTTAGACATATGATTTTGGATATTCTTTTCTAAAATATTAAACTTAGTCAGAATTCATTTATCTGTATCATTTAGCATTTCAGTTTGATCATCAGTCATTGAAATAATATATCTTGTAATGTTTCATAATTTATTATTTAATGATCAAGCAGATTCTATTTTATTTCTACTAAAATTTATATCCTGACCTGGTGTTGAATTTGTTAATAAAAATCATCTTAATGAATCAGAACCATGTTCCTCAATGATATCCATTGGATTAATACCATTACCCAAAGATTTAGACATTTTCTTTCCAAATTCATCCCTTATTAATCCATGAATCAATAAATCTTTAAAAGGAATATTATTCATAAATTCTAATGATTGAAAATACATTCTTGCTACTCAGAAAAATATAATATCATAACCAGTTACCAATAAAGAAGTAGGAAAATATCTTTCAAGCATTTCTTTATCGTCAGGTCATCCTAAAAATGAAAAAGGACATAATGCTGATGAAAATCATGTGTCCAAAACATCTTCATCTCTTGTTCAATCATCACCAGGAGATTCCACTTGAACTTTTATTTGATCATTCTTATATCAAGCAGGTATTTGGTGACCTCATCATAATTGTCGACTTATTGTTCAATCATGAATTTCACTCATTCATGTTTTCAAAACATGTTCAAATCTTATTGGAAAGATTTTAACTTTATTATTGGAATTAATATTTTCTAAAAGTTTTTTACTTAATTCATCCATTTTTACAAACCATTGAGGCATAACTAAAATTTCAATAACCTCATTAGATCTTTCTGATATTCCGATATTGTTCTCAATATCATCTACCTTAAGAAGTAATTCATTATCTAAAAGTTTTTTTTCGATTTTATTTCTTGCTTCAAAACGAGAAATACCTATGAATTCCATTGCAAGCTCATTCATTAATCCAAATTTATTTATACATTCTTTTATCTCTAATTTGTTTTTTATGATAATGTCAATATCAGCCATGGAATGAGCAGAGACTTTCATAAATCCTGATCCAAAATTTGAATCTACATAGACATCCGAAATTATAGGAATTAAATTATGAGTTAAAGGATTTAAAACTTTTTTTCCTTCAAATATTTTGTTCTTTTCATCATTTGGATTAAATGCAATTGCAACATCACTAAAAATTGTTTCAATTCTTGTAGTCGCGATAGTGATATAGTTTGAGCTATTTTCCAAATAATATTTAACATAATACATTTTAGATTTCATTGGTTTCGAAATAACTTCAATATTCGAAAGTGCAGTTTGTAGTTTCGGATCTCAACTAATTGGTCTAATACCCTTATAAATTAAACCTTTATTATATAAATCTATGAAAACCTTATTGACGGCATTATTTGATTTTTTATCTAAAGTGAAGCGCTCATTTGAATAATCCAAAACTAAACCTAATTTAGATCATTGTTTTTTTATAATTTCTGCATATTCATCTTTTCAGGAAATGGCTTTTTCAAGAAATTTAGTACGTCCTAACATTTCTTTAGTTTCGGAATTTAATCTTAATCTTTCTTCAACTTTTGCTTGAGTAGCAATTCCTGCATGATCCATTGAAGGTAAAAATAAAACATCAAAACCACTCAATTTTTTATAACGTATTATTGTGTCTTGAATGTAGCTATCTCATGCATGTCCTAAATGTAATTGACCTGTAACATTTGGAGGTGGCAAAATTATAGAAAAGGGTGGTTTTGATTTATCATGTGTTGAAAAATATTTATTATTAATTCATTTTTCATTTTTGTTTTGCTCAACAATTTTATGATTATAAATTTTATCCATTTTTCTCATTTCCATTTACTATTATCTAATTATAAACAAAGATTTTTATTTTATTGAAAATAGGATAAGTGAAGGAATTGTAATCATTAATAATAATAATCCATAAAACATTAAAACAGATGATACAAAAATTAAATCTGTGTGAGAAATAAAAGGTTTTTTCTTATCTGTTTCTAATGAAAAAACCTTAAACTTCTTTTCTTCCTCTAAAGTCAATTTATTCTTCTTTAATTCCTTCATTTCTTTAAATTTAAAAAGATCAATAATTCTTCTTATCAAACCTTTTTCTTGGGCTGAAAAAATTAAAGTTAGAATAGGTATTCCAATATAAAATATTGAAACAACTGATATAACATCAAATCAATATCTGTTTGTTCCTAATATAACACCAACAATTATGGCTATTGACAAAAAAACAAAAAAACTAATAACAAATACATTGTTCTTAGTAAATTTTTGTTTTAATTTATTGTATATTTTGTCATTATTATTTTTTGACATCTATAATAAGACTTTCTTGTACTCTTTGATTGTCATTTCAAGATTCATTAAATTCTTCGAGAACTATTTCATTTGTATTCTTTTTATCTTCTTCAATTTCTATACCCATTCATTTTTTGAATTGTTTTTCTGTTGAATAAACATAATGATCTTTACTGCATTTTCAATTAGTAACTGGTTCTTCTGAATCATTTTGTTCTTCTAAATATTGCAATTCAAAACCAGAAGCTTCAAAAGGTTTATTAGCATTTGAAATTTTTGGAATTGAATCAAATAAATTAATAGTATATGGATGGACTGGTTTGTCATAAATTTTTGATGTTTCACCATATTCTACAATTTTTCCTAGATGCATAATATTTATTCTATCTGCTATATATTCAACCATAGATAAATCATGAGCAATAAATATTAAAGCCATATTCTTAGTCTTACATAAATCTTTTAATAAATTTACAACCTGTGCTTGAATAGATATATCAAGAGATGCAATAGGTTCATCAGCAATTATTAATTTCGGCTCAGAAATAATGGCTCTGGCTATAACTATTCTTTGTCTTTGTCCACCTGAAAATTCATGTGGATATCTTCATGCAAATTGTCTTAATAATCCAACATCTTCCAATGCTTTATAGATTTTTTCTTTCAACAATATTTTTTTAACTAATGGTTTCGAAAATTTATTTTGAATGACACCAACCAAATGCTTCATTTTTGTAAAGTCATCTTGTAAATTTTTCACCTCAATATGAAATGATTTTAATGATTCGTGTTTTTGTTTAACTTTAGAATCATAAAAATTTATTTGTTGTGAAACTTTATCTTTTGATTCACCTGACTCTAATAAAAATTTCTCTAATTCTTTTAAGAATCTTTTATGAGTTAGATCGAATTCAACATTAAGATTGTCTAAGGTAATGTGAAGTGTTTTATTGAAATCAATTTCATTATCGATTTCTTTCTGTAATTCTTTCATTTCGACATTGAATTCCTCTAAATAAATTTTAAGATTTCAATTAAGTTCATCAACAGTATTTTGATAATCTTTTTTTGCTGATAGAATATCAATTTCATTTTTATGTGGCTCAGTTTTTATTGAAAGTGTTTTTCTTTTATCATCCAATAAAAGTTTTTGTTCATGTTTTTCAAAAATTTTAGTCTTTTTATTGTTACGAGAAATATTTATGAATGATAACATACCTAAATCGAATTCTGAAGCGATAATATATTTAATTTTTCTTAAATATTTTGGATCACTAATGTTTACTTGAATGAATGTTTTTTGTATGTTAATTATATTTTCATTTATCAAATCAATTAATTTGTCAATATCAAATAATTCTAAATGTGTTAATTTATGAATATTTTTTGTAAATTCTTTATGAACATGTCTATATAATAAAAAATCAGTTTTAGCTTCATTATGTTTAATATAATCAGATGTTGTATTTGCTTTTTCATTTGCAGATAAATATAAATTTTTATATTCCAGTGCATAAGATAATAGCATATTGGTAACATTTGTAATATATTCAAAAGAATTTCTTTGATCCTCAATCATTTGATCTTTTAAACGTTCTTGTTCTTTGATAGTTAAATATTTATTTAAAGATTGTGTGGAAAGTTCCATTGTCAAATCAAGTTTCTCTTTATAATCTTTTAATTTACTTTCAAAACTAATTAAATCATTAGTTCTATATTTTTTTTGAGACTCAAAATATGTTTTTAATAACAAATCATTATTATCAAATAATTTCTTAACATAATGTGCTTCTTTTGAATGTCTAGAATCTAGAAAACTAAAATAGAAGTTGAATAAATTATCAATTTTATTATTTTTGAAATCAAATTTTAAATTTAATAATTGATCTTGTCAGTCATTCATAAAACTTTTAGATTCATGATTTAGGGATTGTATATTAGAAAGTTCAATATTTTTAACTTCTTGTTGAAAAAAATATTTGAAATTTTTAAGAACGTCTTGTCAATCTGAGAAAATGTCTTTATATTCATTTTTCATGATTTTATTTACAATTAAAGGTTCTTTTAAAATTGAATAAACATTTTGTTGTCCATCTAATGAAGCATGTGGATCTTGAAAAATCATTTGCATATTTTTATGAAGAAATAAACTTTTCTTTTTAGATATTCTTTTCCCAGAAATAATTTGGTTATCTAAAGAAACAAATCCAGAAAAATCATTATATAATCTTATCAATAATCTTCCAACAGTGGTTTTACCAGAACCTGATTCACCAATTAAACCCATTATTTCTCCAGGTTTGACATTGAAACTAATATCATCAATTGCTTTAACTGTGCCGCTTTTTGTGTAAAAAGATTTTTTAAAACCTTTAACAACTAATAAGTATTCACTATCTTTGTTACTATTATTTTTCATTGAACACCTTCTTAAAATAGTTAAGTCTTGTCTCAAGTTGTGGAGTTAAAACAACATCTGGAGATCTTTCATCAAGCAATCATGTCGCTGCAAAATGAGTTTTTGTAATTTTGAATAACGGTGGTTCTTTTTTAAAATCAACTTCAAGAGCAAATTGATTTCTCGGAGCAAAAGGATCACCGGATGGTAAATTAGCCATATCTGGTGGAGTACCAGGTATATTAAATAGTTTTTCACTTTTATCTTCGGGAATGGAAGAAATAAGTGCTCAAGTGTATGGATGAGCAGGACGAATAAAAATATCTTTTTTTGTTCCTGCTTCGACAATTTTACCAGCATACATTACATAAATATAATCACAAAATTTTGCAATAACTGAAATGTTATGAGATATGAAAATTATCGAAATATGATATTTCTTTCTAATGTCTTCAAATAAAGATAAAACTGAAGCTTGAACTGTAGGATCAAGAGCAGTAGTTGGCTCATCGGCAATAATTAAATCAGGTTTTGCAGCAACAATCATTGCTATAACAACCCTTTGTTTCATTCCCCCACTAAATGTATGTGGATAAGAATTGAATTTATTTCTGGCATCACGAATACCAAAAGATTCAAGTAAATCAACTAGGTAATCAATTTTTTGTTGTTTAGAATTAAATTCAGTGCTATCATTTAAAACATCTAACAATTGTTTTCCAATTGTTCTTGTAGGATTTAATGATGTTAAAGGATCTTGAGGTATATAACCAATTTTTTTACCCCTAATTTTAGATCATTCTCTATCTTTCAAATCTTTTAATGAAATATCATTAATTTTCATTTCATCACAATCTGTAATAGAAAAGTCATTAATATTCATAAGCGCTTTAGAAGTAACAGATTTTCCTGAACCAGATTCACCTACTAGTCCAATGATTTGTCCTCTAAGAATTTTTAAATCAATTCCTCTAACAATTCTAATAATTTTCTTTCTATTAAGTTTAAAAGAAACAGTAAGGTTTTTAACATTTAATAAAACTTCATTATTTTTTGGAACTGATAAAGTAGAGGATTGTACATCTTTATGAGTTATTGATGTTAAGTTTATGTTTTCATCATTGGTATTTAAATTATTTTTCATTATTTACCACCTACTAATTTAGGGTCTAAAGCATCATGTAATCCATTTGCAATAAATTGAATTGATAATGAAATACTTAATAATATTAATGAAGGTAACAATAATATTCAAATATTATTTTCTACTTGACTTCTTGCCTCATTAAGAATAGTTCCAAGATTAGGTTCTCCACCAAAAGGAATGAAACCTAGAAATGCTAGTGATGATACAAAAAGTATTACAATAACTATTCTTTGAACAAGTGTTGTTGCTAATTTACCAATTATAGCTGGTAGAGCATGAACAAATATTTGTCTATTAGTTGAAGCTCCAATTGATTTAGATGCCATAATATATTCTTGATCTTTAACAGTAATAATTCATAATCTTGTTTGATAAACTGGATTTGTTCAACCTATTATAACTAATGATAAGAACAATGTTCCAAATGTAACATCTTTGAATAAAGAAACTAAAAGTAAAAATCAAATTATACTCGGTACGTTCTTAACAATATCAATTAATCTTGTTAAAACTGTATCAATTCATGTTCCTGCATGAAAACCTAAATAAGCACCAATAACAATTCCAATAAATGTTTCAGAAAATGCAACTGATAAAGATAGCATTAAAGAATCTCTTGTAGCAGTTCATGTTCTAGTTCAAACATCAAAACCTTCTTGGGTTGTTCCCAATATAGTACTAAAGTTAGAATTATCACCTACGGTTACATTGATTAAATCATATTTGTTATATGTAACTAATCAATCACCATTTGGAGTCAATTCCCTTTTGTTCGTTATTTCTCCTAATGCTTGCTCAATCAATTCTAGCTGCGAGCGAGTTAAAACTTCCGTTACTACTGGAGCATATGATGGTGGTAAATTAGTAATAAACTGTGAGTCAATTCCCAAAACAACTGAATTAGATTCAAATTGCGAAACAAAAGGAACTATTATTGCTATAAAGAAAATCGATGCAAAAATTATTAAAGATACTAAGGCAAAATAATTTTTAAAGAATCTTCCTGCAATATCAGCACTAATTCTTTTTTGTTTTCCACTTAGTGAACCAATTCCTGAAGATCTTTCTAATTCGACATAACGAAACAAATTATCATTTAATGAGGAATCTAAATTTTCCTTTGAATAACCAGCATCTGTATGAATTGATGTTGTCTTATTATGATTTTTATCTAATTTTAAATATTCCTTGTATTTAGGTTCAGTATTAGCCATTGTTCACCTCCTCATTTTGATCGATAATAGCAAGTTCTCCTTGATCAACAACTGCTACATCACCTTGATCGAATTTATTTAAAGCATTTTTTGATGCTTGTCTCAAAGCCATAGCTTGTCTGTAATTTTTGTTAACTCTCAATTTGTTCATGAAATTACTTACATAATCTCTCTTTCCTTTTTCAACAAACATGATTCTTGGATCAATTAATACATATGAGATATCAAGAATTATTTGAATTATTAATGATAGAGATGAATAAAATAATATTGAGAACATAATAATATTAATTTCACCATTAGGAAAAGCTTGAATAATAACTGATGAAGATCCAGGTATGTTAAAAAATTGTTCAATAACAACATTACCAGCTAACAAAATAACGAATGAAGGTAATAAAAAGGAAATAATTGGGATTGATATATTTCTAAAAATATGTTTAAAGAAAATATCTACAGTTGAAAGACCTTTACCTTTGGCAATTAGAACTTGATTTGAAGTTAGTATTGAGACCATTTGATTTCTAACTAATATTGTATAAGCAGCAAGAGAACCTAAAGTAACTGTTAAAATTGGTAACATCAATGATTTTAATGATAATAATCAACCAACATCCTCTGGTAATTTAAAATCAAACAAAATTATTCCATTTGAATTAACCGCAATTAAAATCATTATTGGAGCAATAACAAATGAAGGTAACCCAATAAATGTAACAACGAAAATATTAATTACAGCTTCTACTCATTTTCCTCTTTTGTATCCTGCTAATATTCCTAAACTAATACCAATTAGTGATGAAAATATTAAAGCAGGTACTGTTACTAATAATGTATATCTTAATGGTGAAAAGAAAAAATTAGGAATGCTAGTTGCTTCACCACCCTGTGGTACATATATTCTTCCAAATGTTCCATTAAAAATATCTTCAATATATCTTCCAAATCGTACTAATATTGGATCATTCAATCCTGCTTGTTGAGCTAATTGTTCAGCATTTTCTGGATCACCACTAGCAAATGGATTTCTAGAAAAAGAAGCAGTTAAAATATAAGCAAGTGTTACTAAGACAATTAAAGTTAATATTGCTAATAATATTCTTTTTAAAATATATTTACGCATCTTTATCACCTACCCTTACATCTGATAAATATAATATTCCCGCTCTAGTAGTAGGGTAAAGATATTCAGGTAAAACTAATGAAAGTGATGTTGATTTAGCATCATTAATTGAAATGTCACTTTCCATGGCAAAACCAGCGATTATATTTAATTCAATAATTAAATCTGTAATTTCATCATCTGTCAATTCTTCTTGATACATTAAATAAAATTTAGCAATTTCAGTTCCAAATTGATAACTTCCGAATTTAGCATCAAGATTGTTATTGTCATCATTTGTAAAATTAATTCAATCTTCTACTTTTAATCCCGCTGGTAATCCTGGATTTAAATATTCTTTAATTCTATTTGAAAGTTTTGTGAATTCAGGATTTTGATTTCTAATAGTAGTATTTATTGGATCAGAATATAAAGAAAATGCTGATAAAAGAGTAACTCCACTTTGATGAGAAATTCCATCAATAAAACTTCCAATACCTTCATAATCATATCCTCAACCACCAAAATCTGAAATAGCTTTATTTGAATTAATTGAATCAAGCATTTCATCACGACTATTAGGAACAAAAAGTGATGGTTGAAGTCTTCCTTTGCTATCCAAGTCTTTTAAAGTTTTCACAACCAATTCTAATTGATCAATAGTTATTCTATTACCAACTGCATCAGTTCAAGGATATATAATTTGTCATTCTAGAGGCGAAGTAACATTATTGTCATCTAATATCTGTTCAACTAATTCTTTGATTTCATTAAATTGTGTATTCTTATATTGATTCTCAATGCTATCCGAATTAAGTTCATATGATCGTCTCATTTGCGCTTCAGTTATTACTACTTTTTTGCCATCTTCATCAAAGTAACCAATATTATTTATTTTGTCCGCATAATCAAATGGTGTTTTATCACTTGAAAAAGAATATTGAGCATTAGGAGCAGTGTGATTTAATCATAATTGCTTTAAACCTTTTGATGAATTATTCACGAAAGTATATCAATTAACTGAAGCATTGAATAATGTTCTTAATTGATAACCTGGACCATTGAAAAATGAATTAGCTGTAATTGCAGTTCCAGTTCTTAATTCATCAATTGAAGAACCATAAATAATTCTTGCATATTGATCATTAAAATAATATGATCTTTCATTATCATTCAATTTTCTTGGATCTGTAGAAAGAAGAGTTCTTTGAACTAATTGTGATTTGTTTTGTTGTTTAACTTGTAGTAACCCCTTTTTAATTGCAAACTCTTCATCATATGATGATCCAAAAATTTTAATCTTTTGTTGTTGTGTTAATGAAGCATAAGGCATTTCAGAAACTGTTCCTTCAAAATAATTATTGAATAGTTGCTCATTATAAGCCGGAGATGTAGAAAATTCAAAAATTATTCTCTCTAATGTATCATCTCTCTGTAAAAATTCCTTATTGGCGAAATGAAGATTTTTGGTAAAGATTATTCTATTTCTTTCGGCACTAGTTGGAATATATGAAGATGAAAATAGATTATCTGTTCTCTTTTGTGCATATGTATATATTCCAAACTTTAATGCATTACCAGTTACTTTTTTATTTGGGCCATCTACTGGATATTCAATATCTTTAGTTTTATCTGCCAATTCATCAATTAATGCTGCAGGAGCTGGAGAAAGAAGATATGAATTTAATAAAGTTTTAGATAAGAAAGGCGAGAATGCAGGCTTATCTTCTTCCGGTATTGATTCAATGTTAAAAACTTCTTTTTTTGCTCCATCAATTTCAATTATTTTTATTGTTGAATCTTCATCTCGTAAAAATGCTGAACTTATTCCAAATAATCCAAGTAAGTAATTGTTAGGATATTTTTTATCATCTGTAAGTCTATTTGCAGCACCCGATTCATTAATAAAATATTTATCCAATTCACTTGATCCACCATTAGCACGTCTATAATTAGTATCAAATAATCAAGTTCTCATATATGAATAATAAAAATCTTTTGGTTGTATTTTGTAGGTTGTTTTATTACCATTTGCATCTACTCAAAAAATATCATCTTTAACAGTAAAGCTTAATGATCTCATTTGATAAGTTCCTGCTGGATTAGGAACTAATTTTCCATCCACAAGATTAGCACTTCCAAGAATTAAATTATCAAAATAATCACTATTAATTGATTTTTTATTGTTTGATTTTAATATTTGTGTTTCAGGCTTTTCAATAGATGTTGAAGTTGATGGATCCAACTCCGCTTCATCACTATCAAAAACTGCATACTGAATATCACCTAAAGCATTTTTAAAAGTAAAAATAACTTCTTTACCTAAATCTAAAACTAACCTTTCTTTTGATGATTGAGAAACAACCAAATTTCCTCCACTATCTTTTACAAATTTTGTTTCACCAGTAGTTTCAACTCTAATTAACCCAGATGATAATAATGTTTGAGCTGTTTTAGTTGTTGCTGATCCATATGTGGCACTCATATCAAAATAATATCCATCAATTGATAATGGTGAACTAGATCTAATTAAATATTCTTTTTTTGTCGCTATGTTTTCAAGATTACCAGCTGTGAAATAAAGTGCTGCACTAGTTCCAAAAACTGTTGCAAATCCAGCTGAAACTCCTAATCATAATATTAAATTTTTTTTACTTGTTTTTGTCATATTCTACTCTTTTTATTATTTTATATTTTATTTATTTTATAATTTTTATTATTATTTATTATTATTTTATTATTTTACACTAAATTATTTAAATGTAAGAATTGGATTGTTTACCCAAAATTAAAGGTGTTACAATTTTTGTGGCAAATGAAATTATTAATAAATTCATTCAAATTTTAACAGGTGATGCCGCAAAGGCAACAAGGAATGAAATTCAAAAATTAATTCCTACAGCAGCTTCATCTGCTATTGATACTAAAGGTAAATTAATAAATTCCGTTAACACTATAAACATTAATAAAGGTACCATTTTAAGATAATTGGAAGATTTCATTGTAAATCTACAAATTATTAGAAAGGCAAGAATAAGTGAGAAACCCATTCATACAAAAGCTAAGAAGACAATTGGTTCTTGAAGGAATGCAATATATTCAAATGCAGAAGTAAGAAGTTCGACAGTTAAGACATTATTTAAAAATACTGTAAAAGACATACTTATTAATAATATAAAAATTACTGAAGAGATAAGATTGAAATTTAATGCTCGAGTTTCTTTAGTATCATCACTTTTAAGTAATGTAATTTTTTTATCAAGTTTTTCCATTCTTTCAAGAATTAATCTAGCTTTGTTAGATTCAATATTCATATTATTATTTGAATTATTTCTATATTCTAAAATTAATTTATGGTTCAATTGAATCTTTTTTATATTAATCTTTTTAATTTGATTTTTATTAGCAAACTTTGGATTAAATTTAACAAAATAAAATCAAGCAAAAATTCCTGGAATCATTCCAGTGATTCCAAGCACAACTGAATATATAGGATTGTAAAAGACAGGGACAAATAAAAATGTAATGATATCCGTTATAAAACCAATTGCAAAACCAATCAATGGCCCGAATAGAAATCCTGTAATTTTAACTGGTAATCCAGCAAGAGAAAGCTTTATAGTGGGAAGAGAAGATAACGCTGCGGCTTGTGCGCCTATTACAACGAATGCTATAGATGTTGCTATTAAGATTGCAATGAAGGCAATCT
>JBOFXM010000046.1:0-4356 GCA_051654165.1 Metamycoplasmataceae bacterium | reverse complement strand
TATTAAATCTAGGACTCTAATGAGTCTTTTTTTATATTAAAATCATCTTTATATGATAGCAAATTTTTTATTACATTTTTGTTACTTAAAAATAACTTGACTTAGGAATTTATAACTTAATTATACATATAATCAAATGTATAGAAAGTTATGGGAGGGGTTATTTATGATAACGAAAAAAATATTTAGAATTTTAGGAGGTGCAATGGTTTTTTCGCCTTTGTTAGTAGCTGCATCATGCAATAGTTCTACAGAAAACAAAGTTGAAGAAGATATAGTTAAAGATGTAAAGGTGGCCGCATTCAATATTTCCTTTGCAACGGATAATGATAATACGGAATCATATCAAAGATGATTTGATTATTTATCGATTAAAAAAGCAGATCAAGATATATTAACTAAAAAAATTAAAGATGAAGTTCAAATGGATTCAACTGAAAAGGCACTTGCTGAAAGAGTTGTACAAATTAGAAATATTGCTGCAATTATTCAAGAAACTAAGCCAGATGTTATAGTTCTTAATGAATTTAATAATGAAGGTAATGGTGAGAATAAACAAATTATGAAACTTTTCCAGGATAATTTCTTATCAATTGGACAAAGTATGAATAGTATTGATGGTGGAGATTTATTGGAACCGATTTACTATCCTTACTATGAAACATATGCTACAAACACTGGATTAAAATCAGGAATGGACTTAGACAATGATGGAAAGATTGGGGATAATCCTGAAGATGCTTTTGGTTTTGGTTATTACCATGGTCACTATGCTTTTGGATTAATGTCAAAATATGAAATTGACAAGGATAATACAAGAACATTTCAAAATTTCAAATGAAAAGATTTACCTAATGCTCAAATACCTAAAATAATTGAAGATAAAGGTAAAATACCTGAAGGAATGCAGGTTGGTGATGATTGATTCACTGCAGATGAATGAGAAGAATTTCGTTTAACTTCCAAAAATCATGTTGATGTACCTATTAAAATAAAAGTTGGAAACAAAGTTCAAAGTGTCCATTTATTGATTTCACATCCTACTCCACCATCTTTTGAATTAGGTGGTACATTCACTAATCTAGAAAGAAATTTGGCTGAAGTTCAATTTTGAAAAGATTATATTGAAAATAACAAAAATCTTTATGATGATAAAGGTAAAAAAGGTGGTTTAGATGGTAAAAATGAAAAATTCATTATTTTAGGTGATTTAAATGCTGATAATTTACATGGTAATACATCTACATCCGAGGGAGGAATGAAAAGTTTAATAACTTCTGATCTTCTTAATGACAGTATTATTTCTGGAAGTCTCCTACCTACAAGTCGTGGTGGATTAGAAGAAGACAACAGATATAATCATCCTAAACCTGAAACAAGAACTAGCTTTTTTGGATTGAGAGTTGATTGAGTTATTCCATCATCCAATCTTAAGACAATTAATTCAGGTGTTTATTGACAGGAAGATGGTGCCGAAGGAAGATTATTATTTAATGATCCAAGAATTGGTAGATGAGGAAATAGTAAAGAAGTATCTTCAGATCATAGATTAGTTTGAGCAACCATTCGTTTAGAGCAATAGTCATATCAATATATAATTTAATAAAACAAAATATCAAAATATTTTCATTCAACTATATGAATGAGAATATTTTTTACAAAATTAATAAATATTTTACAAATTTTGTAAAATATGTTAATATTAGTTTATGAGCATATATAAAGAATTAAAGAAAAAAGACTTTGCAGTAACTGAACTATCAGAATATTTAGGAATTACAAGGCCAACATTATATAAGTATTTCGACTTATATGATAACAAGAAATGGAAATCTATACCTAAAGAGATTTTGACCTTTTTTAAACTTCTGTCAAAAAATCCTTTAATTGGAAAAAGATATTTAATTAAATATTTGATAGATGATTATAAAAAGGATGATTATGAAAAAAATCAAACATTAATTGCTTTTATAAAAAAACAGAACTCAAATTTGAAAGATACTGAGATTGATCTTATTGTAAAATGCATTAATAATGAAAAGCTCATTGCAAAATTTCTAAAAATAATTGACGAGGAGAAAGTAAATGAATAGAAATGAAATAAAAAATAGGAAAGTAATCATTGAAAATTTTAGAAATATTATTACACCTTCTAAAGAACAGCATCTTGAGAATTTAAAAAATAATAAACAAGATGGTAATGAATTAATTTTAAATCATGATAACAAAGAAGGAGGAGTGGTTTTGTTAATTGGTCCAAACAATTCAGGTAAATCAAATATATTGGATGCACTTGAATATTATCGAGGTAATATAAAAGAAAGAAAACCAGGTGCTCATCTTAAATATGATGTTACTAATTACTATTTATATAAATGATATGAAACAAAAAATGTTCATCCCAATTGATTTAGAACCGATAAAGAAAAAGAAGAAAATGTAACTAATGTTGAAATTAGTTCATTTAACAGTGATTTATATTCAATTCAAGAAATATCTAAATCTGAAATTTTTGATGATTCGTTTTGGAATAAGATTGTGACAAGTAAATGCTATGATAAATCTTGAAATCATAATAAAGAAGAAATAATTCATATTTTATCTGATGAAGGTAAAATTGGTCGATTACTAGCAACAATTATTTGAATTTTTAGTAATCTTAAATACGGTATTGATGGCAGTTTGATAGAGTTACCTTCTAAAGATATTGTTCAATTAGCTAGAAAGAATTTTAATTCATTAAGATGATTTATAAAAACCGATGATTGACTTTGCAAAATTATGAGGGACGATACAATAGTTAATGTCATAAGATATGATGAAAGATTTGAAGAAATTTTAGATAAGGATCTTGATATTAATTTGTTGGGTCATAAAAGTTTTGTTGATAAATTCTTTTCTGCAATTGATAATGGACTAGAATTAAGAAATCAATATATTGAAGTTTATAAAAATAGAAGGCAATCAAACAGTGCTAAGTTTCCTATATATGAAGATATAATTAATAAAATTAATAAAAGTTTGATAAATGTATCAAATAAATTTAATGAATTATATTCCTTATCCAACGAAAAATATGTCTTTGAATTAAGAAGGAAAGAATCATATAATATTTATCGATTATCTTTATCTATTGAAGAAAAGGATAATGAAACTATTATGATTAATCTTGAGGAGCAGTCATGAGGTTTTAAATGATTTTTCAATTTCTTTTTTAATGTGTTTTCAAATATAACGCCTTATCCTGGTGATATTGTTCTCCTTGAAGAGCCCGCTGTTAATATACATATTGAAGGTCAAATTAAATGAATGAAATTTGTAAGAGAATTTGCTCATAAAAATAAATTAACATTTGTAATAACAACTCATTCACCTTTTTTACTTGATCCTGATCACTTAGATGAAATACGAATTGTTTATAAGGAAGGAAAATATTGTAAAATAAATAATTATTTTTCAATTAATAGTGATGATGATATTGAACATGGCGGATTAGAAAACATAAAAAGATCAATGACATTTCAAAATATTGCATCAATTCTTTATAAAGATAAAAATAGTCAGTTTTATTTAGTAAATGAAGTGATTGATTATGCAATATTTACTTATTTCAAAAAAATCAATTCAAAATATGAAAATTTGCATTTTATACCAATAAATGGATTAAATATAGAAGCGTCTTCCATAGCTCTTATAGAAAAAATCATAGAAACATATGGATCAAATATCAAAGTTTTAGTTAATGCTGATGATCCTGGTTTAGCTTTTGAAGAACTGAATAAAAAACTTAAAACAGGATTAGATATAATAAAATTCTCAGATATTATTGAAAATAAAATTAATATCAAATCCTTATTTGCCAATAATGATTTAGAAATGATTACTAATAAATGAAATGATATCACCATAATGACTTCTAAATCTTTAAGTTTATTATCATTCATGAAAAATCCAGTTAATTATTTTTCACAAGAAACAGTTCGAAATTTCAAAATCTTTTTTGAAGTGCTATTTAATGAATAATATATTTATAAACCAATTTTAAAATTAATTAATTAATGATGGTGATTTGAATCCCGTAATTATTATTACATCTGGATCATGATTTTCAACATCATCTATTTGATAAACAATAATAGTGATTCTTACTACAGTATTATTATCCGGATCAACCATTGCTTGTAAAATACCAAAATCGAATCCATCATCTAATACTGGAATATTTGCAAAAAGCCTCAAGGCTTTTTGTTTTTCGAATCTTGGAGCCTCATTAACTGATGTTTCAACTTGTTCTGCAAAAGCATTAGAATTTGTTGTTCTAAATGGATCATTAAATTTAGCCATTTGTATTTTAAG
>JBOFXM010000045.1:0-1765 GCA_051654165.1 Metamycoplasmataceae bacterium | reverse complement strand
TGACCTTGAATAGGCTCTGGTATTGGTTTTACTATTGTTTGAGGAATTATATTATTTGCCTTATTATATTGCTCTTGAATTCCACGCTTAAAAGCATTATCATCAATAGTTTCTTGCATACTTTTACTTATTTCATCTGCATAAAAAACAACATGTCCATTTACATTTCTTGCTGCTCTACCAGTTATTTGAATTAAACTTCTAGCTGATCTAAAAAATGATTCTTTATCAGCATCTAAAACTAAAATTAGTGAAACTTCAGGAATATCTATTCCTTCTCTCAATAAATTTATTCCTATCACCACATCATAAACACCTTTACGTAATTTACGAAGGATTTCGTTTCTTTCAAGAGTTTTATGATCTGAATGAATATATGCAATTTTAACACCAAGTGTTTGGAAATGTTTAGTCAATTCTTCACTTGTTCTTTTAGTTGTAGTTAAAATAAATGTTTTCTCATTTTTCTTTATTTGTGATTGAATTCTATCATATATATTTTCGATTTGATTTTCAGATGGATAAACTTCAATTGTTGGGTCTACTAAACCTGTAGGTCTTATTATTTGAGAAATGATTTCTCCTTCAACCAAATCAACTTCATAATTACCAGGTGTTGCGGAAACAAAGATTTTTTGAAATTCATATTTCTCAAATTCATCAAATCTTAAAGGTCTATTGTCTAATGCTGATGGTAATCTAAAACCATAATTAACAAGATTTTCTTTACGGGCTCTATCACCTCTATACATTGCATTTAATTGCGGAATCATCATATGTGATTCATCAATAATCACAAGCGCATCTTTTGGCAAATAATCCAAAATCGTAAATGGTTTTTCACCTTCATTTCTTCCATCTATATGTCTAGCATAATTTTCTATACCTGGGCAATAACCAAATTCAAGTAATGAATCAATATCATTAATTGTTCGATCGTGCAATCTTTGATATTCAAGTAATTTACCATTACTTTTAAAATATTCTAATCTTTCTTCCAATTCATGTTTAATTAAATTAACTGCTCTATGAATAGTAGGATCCTGAACTGCATAAATTGCAGCAGGAAAGATTGCTAAGCCATTAAATGTTTTTGTTATTTTTTTTGTAAGTGGATCAATTCTAACGATGCTTTCTATTTCATCACCAAAAAAAACAACTCTTATTAAATATTCACTAGTTCAAGCTGGTGCTATTTCGATAACATCTCCTTTTACACTAAAACATCCTGAAGATAATTCAACATTATTTCTTTTATATTGTCTTTTAATTAGATTAATAAAAAAATGATTTCTTTTAATAACCATTCCAACTTCGATATTAAAGATAGATGATTTATATTCCTCAGGATTAACTGATCCATAAATAGCAGCAACAGATGCCACAACAATTGAATCCTTTCTCATTGTTAAAGCATTCAATGAGGCCATTCTCATTGCTTCTAAATCTTGATTAGTTTTTGATGTTTTGTCGACATAAACGTCTTTTTGAGGCAAATAAGCTTCAGGTCTATAATAATCAAAATATGAAACAAAATATTCCACTCTATTATTAGGGAAAAAACCTTTCAATTCACTATATAGTTGTGATGCTAAAGTTTTATTATGAGACAAAATAATAACAGGTTTGTTAAAATTAGCAATTACATTAGCGATGGTAAATGTTTTACCAGATCCAGTAACTCCTAATAAAACCTGATTCTTTTTATTTTCTTTAATTCCTTTAATTAATTCTGAAATGGCTTTTGGTTGATCACCAGTAGGTT
>JBOFXM010000044.1:0-8647 GCA_051654165.1 Metamycoplasmataceae bacterium | reverse complement strand
GCAGGAAAGTCATCACGATGCTGTGAATCTTCTATTGCTTTAATTTTATTATTTATCATTTTCTATCCTTTCTAAGAGATCAGGTCTTTTCTTTTTAGTGTTCTCTATTTGTTTTTCTTTTCTTCATCTTTCAATATTTTTATGATTACCACTTAATAATACTTTTGGCACTTCCATATTTTTATATTCACTTGGTCTAGTGTATTGTGGAAAATCTAAAAGATTGTTTTGAAATGAATCATTTTGATGCGATGATTCTTTAATAACATTTGGTATTAATCTAATGATAGAATCTGCTATAACCATTGATGGTAATTCACCTCCAGTCAAAACATAATCACCAATTGATAATTCACAATCTATTAAAGATTTTACACGCTCATCAAAACCTTCATATCTACCAGAAATAAAAGTAATAACTTGTTCTTTTGACAAATCATAAGCTATCTTTTGATTAAATGTTTTTCCTTGAGGAGAAAGTAATATTATTTTCCCTTTTTCTGCAAGTGAATTTAATGCATTATCAATTGGTTCAATCATTAATAACATTCCATCTCCACCACCATAAATTTCATCATCAACTTTTCGATGCTTATCATTTGTAAAATTTCTGAAATCAATTATTTTTATATCAATCAATCCTTTTTCAATTGCTTTTGAAATAATAGATTCCGATTTAAAAGGTTCATAATATTTTGGAAAGATTGTTAAAAAATTTATCTTCATTATTTTTTAATAGCAGGTTTTTTAGTTGCAACTTTTTTGACTGCAGGTTTTTTAACTTTGGTTTTTGTGTCAACTTTTTTAGTTGTTCTTTTTTTAGGGGTTTTGCCTTTTGTTTGTTTATCTTTTGACAAAACATATTCTTCTCAAATTTTGTCTTGTTTTAATAAATTCTTAACAGTTTGTGTAGGTTGAGCACCATCATTTAATCACTTAAAAATTAACTCTTTATCCAATTTTAGTTCTTCTGATAATGGATTAAAGTAACCCAATTCTTCGATAAAACGTCCATCCCTAGGTGCTCTAGCATCAGCCGCTACAATTCTATAAAAAGCATTGAATTTATTTCCCATACGTTTTAATCTTAATTTAACCATTTATCCTCCTTCATAATTTTTAAAATATAATTAATTTTAGCACAAAAATAAAGAAAGTGTCAAGTATTTTTACTTGACACTAAATCTTATATAAAAAAAACTAACTATTTAGTTGAATTAGTTAGCTCTTTTACAATATTATTTGCGAAAATACTTTTGACTCTATCTAATGTACTTTCAATTGATTTAATAATCTGAGAGATTGGGAAGTAATCAAGTTCATGATCATCTTTTGTTAATTCTTTACGAATATTTTTAGTAATATTATGTGTATCTTCAAGAAAATCAAAGTACATTTTTTCTGTTAAATCAAAAACTTCTTTAATTTTCTTTTCTTTATAGATCTCAATAAATTTTTCAAACAAATGTAAGTAATTATCAACAATTTTTTTAACCATTGCAATTTGGTCATGACTAATTTGCTTACGAACAAATATTTTAGCCATTGATAATGTGTAACCAATTGATTTTTCGATATCTCTTGAGCAATAAATAATAGAAATAATAAATCTTAAATGATTAGCTCGAGGATCGTCTTTTGAAATTGTTCAAATGCATTCATCAACTAAATCTCTTGCCTTTTGTTCAGATTCTTTAACATTAACTGAAATAGAATCAATTATTTTATGACCATCTTCTTTAGAATAAATATACTTTCATAATTTTTTATGTGTTACAAGTGAATATTCTAGAAATTCAATAACCATTTTCTTTAAAACTTTTTCAGATTTGATTAGAGTATTGTAATTTGTTGCCATTATCCAATCCTTCCATTAATGTAATCTTTTGTTTCTTGATTTTCTGGATTAAGAAATATTCTTTTAGTTTCACCAGTTTCAACAATCTTTCCTTGATAAAAGAAAAAGGTTTCATCACTTATTCTTTGTGCCTGCGCCATTGAATGGGTTACAATAATGATAGTATATTTTTCTTTTAATTGTAGAATTAATTCTTCAATTTTTATTGTCGAAATTGGATCAAGTGAAGATGTAGGTTCATCCATCAATAATACTTCGGGTTCCATAGCAATTGCTCTTGCAATACAAAGCCTTTGTTGTTGCCCTCCTGAAAGACTTGTTCCTAAATCATGTAGATTATGTTCAACATCTTTTCAAAGAGCTGCACCTTCCAATGATTCTCTAACAATTTTATCTAAAACTTTTTTATCATGAATTCCATTTGATTTTGGACCATATGCAACATTTTCATAAATTGAAATTGGAAATGGTGTTGGTTTTTGAAATACCATTCCAACACCCGTTCTTAAAGTAGTAATTGGAAGTCTTTTAGATTTAATATTTGTTCCATCAAAAAAGATTTCTCCTTCTTGTAAAACACCTTCAATTAAATCATTCATTCTATTCAAACTTCTTAAAAATGTAGATTTACCACAACCAGAAGGACCAATTAAAGAAGTTATCTTTTTAAGTTTAATGTTAGCATTAATATTAAATAATGCTTGTTTTTCACCATCCTTATATCATAATGAGAAATCATTGATTTCAAATATATTTTCTTTTTCAAAATTTTCTTTAATTTCTGTAATGGCCGTGTCGCCTTGCCTCTTTTTTTTCATTTTATCAAGGAAACTTAATTTTTTATTTTCTTTCATTATTGAACAACTTCTTTCATATTTTTTTCTTCATTATTTTTACTCAAATCATTTCTTAAATGATCTTTTAGTCGATGGAAATAATGTTTTATTTTATGTCTATTTGGAATTATGACATAGACTATAACTACTAATGAAAATACTAATAGAATTGCAACAAAAGCTGCTTCATATTGTATTCACTTTGATTCATCTGAATTTGAAAACAATTGAGCATAAATATGAGTAGTTAGTGTAGTACCAGGTCTATTTAATGCAACATCTGATGATGAAGATAGTCCTGCAGTTAAATAAAGTGGAGCAGTTTCTGAAAGAATTCTTCCGATAATAGAAACAATGTTACCTGTAATTGCAATCATTGCCATTGGAAGAATTAGCTTTTTAATTGTTTCACTTTTTGTATTACCTAATGAATATGAATTCATTCTAATTTCATCAGGAATATTAATTAAAGATTGTTCGATCAATCTTATAAATGTTGGAATAACAACAATTACAACCGTTAAAGCACCTGCTATTAATGAATTTCCTGTTGTTCCCGTATTAGTTAATCCGAAGGTTTGAATAAATAATAATAAACCAAACATACCAAATAAAATAGAAGGAGTTGAAGAAAGAGAATCTAATAGAAATACTATAATTTTTTTAAAAGGACCCCTTTTAGCATATTCATTTAAATAAATAGCTATTAGTAGAGCTAGTGGGAAACTAACTACCAAACAGACTAATATTAATAATAAAGTATTTAAAAATGACTGACCTACTGTATTTTTTGAATATTCTCAAATTGAAGAAGAACTTTTAGTAGTGGAAATTAATCCATTAACAATAATATCACCCATAATTCAAGCAAGGAAAGAGAAACAAATGATAATACAAATGGATTCAAAAGTAACTTTATAATAGTGATATAAATTACCATATTTATAATTTTGATTTCTGTCTTTTAAATAATTTTGTGTTTCAGATAAATCTTCATGACTTATTTTATGTTGACTTTTAAATGAAATACTTTCAAAAAACATTTTTATGTTTCTAGGAACAAAAGTTACCACATTGACAATGCCACTTCTTATGTTAGCAATTTTTGCATTATTAGATGTTTTTTTTGAATGACTTACAACCATAATAATCATATTTAAGATCATTGAGAAGATAAGCATAATAAGTCCGAATGCATATAATAAAGGTCTTATTTTTTCAGGATCAGAATCTGCAAACATTGTTGAAGAAATATATGCACCTAAGGATTGTGAAGAAGAATTTAATAATCCGAAGAAATCATTTTGAAATAATTCATTGTTTGGTTGAGATTGAAGAATCATTGACACAGCCATTGATTCACCAATTGCTCTAGAAATAGCAACAACAACAGCAACGATAATACCTGATCTAGCTGCTTTTTTACAAACTTTATAAATCGATTTCGTTTTTGAATTTCCTAATGCTAATGAGTTGTTTAGAATATTATTATCTACAGCATTTAATGAATCAAGTGTCATTGCAATAATTGTAGGAATTATCATGAAAGCTAACATTATTGAAGCATTAAAAATTGAATTTCTTGAAAAGCCAAATAATGTGTTAAATAATAAACCTAATGAATTTACCGCAAACAAACCAAAGATAACGGATGGAATACCAGATAAAGTTTGAAATAAAACTATAACCTTGTTTCTCCAACTTTTATGAAGCCTATATTTTGTAAATATGGCGACTTTTATTCCAATTGGTACACTTACTAAAATAGCAATCCCTGATGTTAATGCTGTAACGGAGAATGGAATTCAAAATGAATTGTCATCTGCATTTGCACTAAATAAAATGTCAAATCCATATTCTTGAAATCCTTTAGAAGCCATATATGCAATAAATCCAAGAAGGGTTGCAAAGATTACTCCTAATAATAATGATGAACCCATTGATAAATATTTTACAAATTGATTCATGTTGTTCTTTTTTTGAACAAGTTGAATATTATTATTCATTATACTGCCTTTGTTCCACTATTTTTTGCTTTGAATATATCTCAATCAGTTGCATCTCAGAATGTATCAATATCATCATTTAAACACATTAATTCCAGAATTTGTTCCTCTGTTAATTTAATGTAACCACCTTTTGAAATTATCTCAGCAGGTATAGGTTCTTTTTCTTCAGGAGCAAGAATTCAATCTATTAATTCTTTTATAGCAGCAAGTTCTTTAGATTCTGCTATTGAAATCATTAAATTTAAAGGTCTATATCAATCATAACCATTAGTAATTTTATCTACTTCCGCTGGAATACTATTATAAGTTGCAACTTTAAATCCTGACCTTTCAATTTCGTTCATATTATTACTAATAAATCCTGCTGAAAGATAAACCATTGATCCTACTTTATTTTCATTTTTAAAAAATGATCAAGCTTGAGAATTGGATTCAGAAGTAGTTTTAGTAAATTTACCATAATTTCCATTTAAAAGTGAATCATCTAGAAGCTTTTTCTCATCTTCATCTGGTGCCACTTCATATTTAAGGTTTGAATCCTTGTAAAAAGCATCAGCTGTTCCTGAAACGACAGCTCCACCGCTTCTTGCATATGGTGAAATAACTGTTTTATCTCCTTCAACGCCAAGATCTTCATATGTTAATTCTTCATGACCAGCAAATGCTTTATAAACATTTAAAAGTGTTTTTGAATTTACATCAACATTAGCATCATTAGAACTTGGTTTGTATACAAGTCCCATACCATCTCATGCAATAGTAACAGTTTTTATATCTCTTTTAATTCATTTTTCTTGATCTTCACTTTGTTCAGATTCATCTAATGTTTTAATAACTCCTGGACTTTTTGAGGCCATTCCGATTTGTCTAGTTCCATCAATAATAGCTCTGATTCCAGCGCCGGAACCACCTGCTTGCGTTACAAGATCCGCAGGTGTATATTTATTTGAAAATGCTGCCATCAGAGGTTGGACGGCTGACGAACCTGCAGCATTAATTAGAGGTGTATTTGATAAAATACCTGATGTTAAGACAATTGTTGTGGTTACACCAAGAATGGTGACCCCAATTGCTCCCATTTTGAAATTTAATTTTTTCATATTTTTGTTTTCTTTAGTGTTTTTAATCCCTATTCATTGTATTTATAAATTATAACTTTCAAATTTACTCCCTAATTATAGAGTAAAAAAAAATATATTAACAAAATTATGAAATAATTTTTAATTCTTTATTATTTAGAAATACTTTATCAATAATGGCTCCACCCAAACATTTTCTTCCAACATAAAAAACTATTTGCTGACCAGGAGTAATTGCTGACTGTTTTTCAGGATAAAATACGATAATTTCATTATTTAATCTATCAATTTCAACTGATACTTTTGAATCATCTTGACGATATCTAAATTTTGCAGTTAAATTGTTAGAATTAAATTCATCACTAATTATATTTAGATCTTTTGCAATTAATTTATCAGAAAGTAGATAATTCTCTTTGGATAAAGGGGCAACATATAAAATTCTTTTCTCGATATTTTTTGAAACTACAAAATAAGGCTCGGTCATTCCGCCTAAATTCAACCCTTTTCTTTGACCAATTGTATAATACATAACTCCTTTATGTTTGCCAATGACTTTATTGGTATCAATATCAACAATATTTCCATTCATGGCGGGTATATAGTTTTCTAAAAAAACTGAAAAATCTCTTTCACCAATGAAACAGATACCTGTTGAATCTTTTTTTGTTGCTACATTCAAATTAGCTTTAGTAGCTATTTCACGAACTTCTTTCTTAGTCAATTCACTTAAAGGAAATAGTGCTTTTGAAAGTTGTTCTTTTGAAAGTTGAGATAAAAAGTAACTTTGATCTTTTGTTTCATCAAGTCCTCTATAAAGTTCACCATTTTTAGTCATTGCATAATGACCAGTTGCTAAGAAATCTGCATCTAATTCATTAATAGCATAATTCAGTAGCTTATCAAATTTAATAAATTTATTACACAGAACATCAGGATTAGGAGTGCGTCCTTTTTTATATTCACTAATAAAATTCTCAAAGACTGAATTTCAATATTCTTTTACAAAATCAATTCTTAAAATTGGAATATTAATTATTCTAGCTGATTCTTGAGCATCTAAATAATCCAATTCTTGTGGACAGATAGGATTATCAATATCTTTGTTGCCTAAAGTATCATTATTGGCTAATGAATCTCAATTTCTCATGAAAACACCAATTACTTCATGGCCTTGCTCTTTTAAAAGATAAGCAGTAACAGCTGAATCAACACCACCACTTAAACCAACTACAATTTTAGCCATTATGTCTCCTTTTTATATTTATAATACAAATCAATTAATATTTACAGAATACCTTTATATAATTACATATGTTGCTATTATCAATTTTAATGGTTTTTTAAATTTTATTTCTAATTAATAAAAATCAACAAAATTAATTGTTGATAATATAGATAGTTTAAGTATTACTTTACTTTTTCGCTAATGCCTTTTGTGCATTTACAAAAATTATTTTAAAGATATCAGGATGATTAATTGCTAATTCCGATAACATTTTTCTGTTGATCTCAATATTAGCAGCTTTTAATCCTTCAATAAATCTTGAATATGATAAGCCCATTGGACGTGTTGCAGCATTAATACGTGCAATTCATAATTTTCTGAAATTTCTTTTAACTTGTTTTCTGTCTCTAAATGCATAAGTTCAACCTTTTACAACTTGCTGTTTTGCAACTTTATAACCAATTGATTTGTGGCCTCAATATCCTTTTGCAAGTTTAAGTCACTTTTTACGTCTTTTTCTAGTAACTATTCCACCTTTTACTCTCATAAATTTCTCCTATTTCTTTTAATATATTTTTTAGATTTTTAAAATAAACCTTTAAATCTTTTTAAATCAGAAGGATGCATCATTTCAGATTTACGAGATTGTCTTTTTTGTTTGGTTGTTTTGTTTTGTGCTAAATGAGATCTATATGCTTGGCCTCTTTTAACTTTTCCTGTTCCAGTAACTTTAACTCTTTTCGTTAAAGCACTTTTAGTTTTCATTTTCGGCATGATTATTTATCTCCTTATTTTTATTCTTATTTTCCTTATTCATTTGAATAACTTTCTTTTTGTCTTGTTGTAAAAACATATCTAAAAATCTTCCTGAAGTTAAAAATGGTTCTTTTGTAATGATGGCGATATCTTCAACTTCTTTATAGAAAGTATCTAATGCAGCATAGCCAAGTTCAGGTCTTTGAGATTCTCTTCCTCTAAATTTTAGCGAAATTTTAACTATGTCTCCATCAAGTAAGAATTCTCTTGCTTTTTTTGCTTTTGTTTTTAAATCATTAATACCAATTAAAGGAGTAAGACGAATTTGTCTATTCTCAGTTCTTGACTGTTTCTGTTTTTCTTCTTTTTTCTTTTTCTTACGATCATATTTGAAACGACCATAATCCATAAATCTTGCAATTGGTTTAGGTGTTGTTGAGATAAGAACTAAATCTAATTTTTGTTCTTGAGCGCTTTCTAATGCTTCTTCCCTTGTCATGACACCTATTTTTTCACCATTTACTCCAATTATAAAAAGTTTTGGAAATAAAATGTTTTCATTGATAATATGTTCTGGTCCGGGTTTCCTCTTTTTTGGATTGGTTGACGCTGTTGTATCAATAATGATTGACTCCTTAAATTAATTATTGAAAATAATTTATTTTTTCATTAATAACTATTCATTTTAATATTGCTATAGCTAAACCCAAGATATAAATCATGAGGTGAGAAATTAATCTACTTTCTGCAACAAATATTATTGCTTTATAATAATAACATATATTATATTATTCGTTTAATAAATTCTCTTTTAATAAATTATATGTATATACTTCTATTAGATTTTCTAAAAGTGAAATGACTGTCAATGGTCCAACTCC
>JBOFXM010000043.1:0-5347 GCA_051654165.1 Metamycoplasmataceae bacterium | reverse complement strand
GACATTAAAAACCCTATGAAAATAAGAAACACTGATATCACTAATAAAATCACCATTAAAATTGTATTTATCATAAATTCCTTACTTCTCTTAAATTAATATTATTAATTATATACTAAAAACACATATAAATTTTTATGGAATTAATGAATTTAATTTATAATTTAAAATCATGCCCAAATGGTGGAATGGTAGACACAGCAGACTCAAAATCTGCCGAGCGTAAGTTCATGAGGGTTCGAGTCCCTCTTTGGGCACCATATGTTAAAGAATTGCTAATAGCAATTCTTTTTCTTTTTATTTCACAACACGATCACAAAATTATTTATTTTTTAATAATTCAATTTCTTCTTTATAAATGGGTTTCTTCTCGATTCAAGGAGTTTCAAGTATTGTACATATTCCTGCAAATTCAGGATGATGCATAAATTCTTTTAGTGCCTTAGTGCCAATAAAACCTTTACCAATATTTTCATGTCTATCTTTATGAGAAAACCTATCATTTTTCGAATCATTTAGATGAATAACTTTTACTCATTTTAGTAAATCTAATTCCTTTAATTTTTGTATAAAGCCATTTAGGTCATTTTTTATATCATAACCAGCATCTCATAAATGACATGTATCTAAACAAATTCCTACTCTTGGACTATTAATTTGTTCTATAACTGTTTTTAATTCCTCTAATGATGAACCAATTTCCGTCCCTTTCCCAGACATTGTTTCTAAAACTATTTCAACATCATTAGTTTCATCTAATATTTTTTTTATTGATTCAATTAATGATTTAATTGCAACATTTTTTTCGAAATCTAATGATGCACCTGGATGAAGAACTAAATATTTAGCACCAATATAATTCATTCTTTTTAATTCTTCATTTAAAAATTTAATAGCAAAATCTGCCTTGGAAGGATTTGATGGATTAACAATATAAGGGGCATGAACAATGATATCTTGAGGTTTAATAAGATTAGAATATTTTTCTTTATATTCCTCATATAGATATTTATCAAATGAAACTCTATTTGTATTTTGAGGTGCTCCTAAATATATCATCATTGTATTAGCTCCATAAGAGATGGCTTCTTCTGCAGCGCCCAATAAATAATTAGGAGCTTTAAAAGAAATATGTGAACCTAATTTAATCATTTAAATCTCCTTTTAAAATGTGAAATATTTTTCTAGTTATTTCTGTATCATACTTAGCATCATGAAATTTTTTTGCATCAATATTTAAATTATATTTTATTGCTAAATCTATTAGTTTATAACCTCTTGTATAAACATTAACTTTGTCCATTTCTCTTGCCATTTTCATTGTATCATATGTCTTATTTTGTAAGGTTGGGAAATTATTTTTGGCTAAAGATCCATTTAAAAATGGTAAATCAAAACTATCAACATTATGACCAATTAAAATATCATCACCAATAAAATCTATAATTTCTAAGGCGTGTTCTTTGAATGTTTTTTTATTTTTCAATATTTTGTCAGTAATTTTCGTAATCCTTTTAATTTCGATCGGTAGTTTAATTCCTGGATTAAAATAAGCATGATATGTAGCGACAATATTTTTTGCTCTATCCTCTTTTAGCAAGTATATTTCGATAATTTCATTTTCAACTGGATTAAAACCAGTTGTTTCTAAATCAAAGTAAATATACATAATAAATCCTTATAAAATCTGAAATAATTTCTTCTAAAAGTATATCAATTAAAATCCTCTTTTTAATATATAAATTAAAAATACTCATATAGAGTATTTTTCTTTATTTAGTTTCAGTAATTTTTTTAGCTGTAGATTTGCTTGATGATTTTTTTTCAACCATTTCTTTAACTTGTTTAGTTTTTTCAACCATTTGAGGTTTTGTATTTTTTGGAATTACAATACGTTCGGGATAAACGGAAACAATTTTTCTATTTCTTTTGTCCTCATATTTTATATACCCATCTATTAATGAATATAAAGTATCATCATTTCCACGTCCCACATTATAACCAGGATGAATTTTAGTACCTCTTTGTCTGAAGATGATTGACCCAGCATTTCCATATTGCCCATCACTTAATTTTCAACCAAGACGTCTACCTGCAGAATCACGACCATTCTTACTAGAACCAGCTGCTTTTGTTTTTGCCATATTTTATCACCTAACCTTTCATCTCAATTATTTTTACACGTGTATAAGGTTGACGATGACCAAGCTTTCTCTTGTGTGTTGATTTAGCATTATGACGATAAACAACAATTTTTTTATGTTTTCCTTGTTTTTCAATAATCCCTGAAACTGAAGTTTCTTCTAAAAATGGAGTTCCTATTTTATCTCCCATAACTAATACTTCATTAAAAGTAACAGTATCTCCTGCTTCACCATCTATTTTTTCGATATAGATAATTGAATCTTTTTCTACAAGTAATTGTTTACCACCCGTTTTAATTATTGCAATCATTGCATCTCCTATTTTAAATTCTCATCCTTAAGGCGACATTTTTGTCTTGAGGGCCTTTTTGGTATGGTTACAAAAAAGTAACTTAAAAAATTATACAAAATTATATTTAAATTTCCATTATTTTTTTCATTATATTACTTGTATTTTTAATTACAATTTCGTATTTTATAAAATTTCTATTAAATTGAACATATATTTATTCATAAGTTATAATATTTATATAAATAATAGGAGGAAAAATGTTAACAGATTTAGGTTTTTATCTTGCTATTTTTACCATTTTTTCAATAATATTTGTACCTTTATTTAATGGTAGATTGACTAGAATATTTGGAAACTATTATGTAATGGCATTTGTCGGAATTGCATTTTTCATTTATTTTTGAATAATTAGATATCAGGAGGATATCACAAATTTAATTAATGGTACCTTTTTAATAAATGGGGAACACAGTCCTAGTTTAGAAGCAAATACGGGCAAAATTCAAATTTCAAAAGTTTTTCTTTTAGATTTATGCCCATTTGCAGCATTCTTTATGTCAATATTATTTACTTTTGATAGAAATAGGGTTGTTTTAAAAGTTGTTGCTCCATATGCATTCTTTGGTGGTGCAACAGCAATTTTCGGTCAAATAATAAATGAAGGAGTTGGTGCAGCAAATAATAATTTCTACACAGTAACAAATGCTTGAGATTTTATTTTTGGCAATGAAGGTTATTTTTGAATGCATTATACATTAATTATTTTTTCTTTAATTGTCTTAATGAATTCTAAAGGATTTGGTTTATATGGTATGGCAGGAGCTGTAATATTTCCATTAATGTATTTTGCTTATGTACTAATTATTGTTAATATTTTTGATGTGAAACAGAATGCAACAGGATTAGTTCCAGGAGATTGATCAGCAAGTGGTCAATATTGAATTGTTTGAAAGATGTTTGGTGAACTTCCTTTTCCTGGAATTGCAATACTTTGTTATTCATTAGTGGGTGTTTATGTATTCATTTGAATATATTTAAGAAACATACTTATTTTTGATAATCAATGAAAACATGAAAAGTTTATTGCCTTTCCTAGGTTATCAACATCAATTAGAGGCGCTATTAATAAAATGAATCAAGGCATTTCAAATATTTAACTTCTCACATGTTTAAACTTATTTATAAAGAAAAAGGCATTTCAAGTTTTAAAGCAATTTCAAACTTTGCACGAGATAATAATATTAAAAAAATTGGTCACACAGGAACATTAGATCCACTAGCAAAAGGCTTACTTTTGATTGCTACTGATGATGACACCAAACTAATTGAATACATTAAAAACAAAAATAAAACATATATAGCTGAAGCAATATTTAATATTGAAACAGATTCCTATGACAGTGAAGGTAAAATCCTTAAAACATACAATAAAAAAATTTCTGTTGAAATGATAGAAAAGGTGATCCCCAATTTTATTGGTCAAATAGAACAATTACCACCAATTTTTTCCGCGAAGAAAATAAATGGAAAAAAAGCTTATGAACTTGCTAGAAAACAACAAAAAGTAATTTTGAAGCCTGTACAAGTTTATGTGCATGAATTTAATATTATTTCTTTTTTAAATAATAAATTAATCTTTGAAATTAGCGTATCGAATGGAACATATATTAGATCAATAATTCATGATTTAGGAAAAACATTAAAAACTGGTGCAATTATGTCCAATCTTGAAAGAACTAAAATACATGGATTAACTAAAGATAATATAGACATTAATTCTAAAACCTTAATTGATTTACCATTGATTGAAATTGATAAAGAAACACTAATGAATTTGTTGCATGGAAAAAAAGTTATTATTAATCAAGATGATAATAAATATGGCATTCTTTCATTAGATAAAAATGATATAATAGGTATCATTAAAATAAAAAATAATGAAGTTCTTGAAAGAAAATTGTTTGGGAATAAATTAAGGATAAAATATGTATAAAATGGTTGTTTTTGATATTGATGGAACATTAATTAAATTTAAAGTAACAGAACAAAAATTTGATGAACAAACACAATTGATGTTCAAAGAACTCAAAGATAAAGGATATATTGTTGTTTTAGCAACAGGAAGAGATCATATTTCCATTGGCGATTTACATAAAAATAATAATATTGATTATTTTATTGGGGCTAATGGTTCTTTCATTCATGAGGTAAAATCTGGAGAAGATATTTGAAATACTACTTTATCAATTGATGATTTCCACAAATACAGAAAGAATATTCTGGAAAAGAATGATGATGAAATTACTAATATTATTTTAAGTGATAGTGAAAATCTTTTTGTTTATTCAATTGATAGTCTTAAAAATCATTGATTTTGAAATGATTTTTCTGATAAATTTAGAGACTTGGATTCACATGAAGATGATTTACACACTGATAGTTTTCATTTAATAACTATTAATTGTAGGAATGATAAATTAATTAATTTATCGAAAGAATTTTTTGATAACAGCAATTCTTCATTAAATATTCAAGCTTCATGAAATAAAGGTTTTTTTGTTTCTGAGAAAGATTTAAATAAAGCAAAAACTATTAAAAGATTAGCTAAGCAATTAAATTTAAATACTGAGCAAATTATCGCTTTTGGTGATGGTGAGAATGATATTGAAATGATTAAAATGGTTGGTATGGGAATTGCTATGAATAATGCAGTAGATGAATTAAAAGAAATTGCAAATGATGTTGCAAAAGATGTAAGTGAGCATGGAACTTATTTCAAATTGAAAGAATTAGGAATTATCTAAAAATGGATGTTTATAATTTCGATTATAAATCTGAAAATCCAAAAAACATCTTTGAAAGTAGATCAATTGTCATACTTGGAAAATTTAACGTTTTTCATAAAGGTCAT
>JBOFXM010000042.1:0-2482 GCA_051654165.1 Metamycoplasmataceae bacterium | reverse complement strand
TCAATCTTTTTACCTAAAACTAAAGTTAATTTATTATTATCTTCTTTTTCGAAAAATAAATTAACAATATTTGAATATTTAAAATCAAAATTTGAAGTTTTGGATAAGAAATTAGCTAACCTAGATACAATGGCAATGGCAAGAGAGGCTGATAGTGGAGAGTGATGTTTATATTTAGCTAGATACTTTTTAACTGGCCATCTTTCTAATGGTGAAATTATTAAAGCGCCAATTATTTTCAAGGAAGTAAATATTGATTTATCAAATGCTACATTAAAAAGCAAAGAAGCAAATATGAGAATTAATGAAAAGTTAATAGTTTATTTAATTAAACAAGAGAAGAAAAATGCAAGATTACTTAAGATATGAAACGAAATTAATAATATTAATGAAGCTATTGCATTTCTTAATGAAAATTTTTCTTTTGACTTAACGTTACCAAATGATAAAACGGAATTCATTAATGAAGATATGCCAGATGTTCATAAAAGGCTTTCCAAAAAATTGATCATAGAAGACAATTTCATTTTAGGATTTTTTCAACCAAATGGCGGAAAATTAAAACAGGATTTGGAATACATAATTGAAACAGGTGTTGATGTATTTAATGATGAAAAAGTAATTGAAATTTTAAATCCTGAAGAATTAGTGTTAAATGAAAATAATAAATGAATCCAAATAAGTTCTCTAAATTTAAGTCAATTATTTGCCTTAAATTTATCAATTAATGCTAATACAATCATTCACGGCCCTCCAGGAACAGGAAAAAGTGAAACAATTTCCAATATTATTGCCAACATTATTATGAATAATAATACAGCACTTATGGTTTCTGAGAAAAAGGCTGCTCTTGATGTTTTATTAGATAGATTAGGACCATTAAAAGATTTTGGTATATTTTTTCAAGATACTAAAGTAACAAAAGATAAAAATAATTTTTATCAAATTATTCAAAAATTAAGTGATATTTATGAAAATAAAAACACACATCCTCTTGATTTTTCGTATAGTGAAAATGTTTTAGAATCTTTAATTAATGAAAAACACAAATTAAATGAAGCTTGAAAAATATTAAAGAAAATGAAAGAATGAAAAACTGATGATTTGGATTTTAACACTTATTTGGAAATCAAACATCAAAAATTAGATGAACAATCCATTGCTATAATTAAAAGATATCAATTATATAATCTTTCAAAATTTGAGGTTTTTTCTATGATTGCTTTAGGAAAATTTTTAAAAGAAAGATCTTTATTTAGTTATAGAGATTTAGAAGATTTATTAAACAATATGAGACAGGCTTTTATTGAATTCGAAGATGAAATGGAAAAATTAAATGTTTTTTGGAATCAACTAACAAAATTTGATTTAACTAGATTATCAATTTTAGAAATTAAAAAAATTGAAAGAAGTCAATCAGAAATTTCAATGCTTTTTCAAGAATATCCAGATTTTATTAATATGTTTAATAAAAACATTTTTATTTATGAGGAATTAGAAAAATATTATTTTGAATTAGAGAAATTTTGTAGCGAATTAGGATTAAGTGATGAAATTCTAATAAGAATTATGAGAGAAAATACAGCTCGAAAAATTTTAAATGCTCTTGATCAAGTTGGTATTTTGGAGAAAAAATACGTTATTAGTAATTGATATTTAACAAATGAAATTAAAACTAAAGATTTCAAAAAAGTTAGAGTCCATAATTGAAAAGAATTAGTAAAATTAATTGAGAAAATTACAACGCATTTTTCAAATTTTGATAATTTCTTTATATATCTTATGAATAAAGAAACATTAAGTCCATTAAATGTTTTCTTTTTTATAAATGGTTTTCATTTTGAAAAATATTTAACTGACTTCATTGAAAATAATTGATTAAAATTTGATTATGTATTACCAATAGTAGTTAATGAAAATCACATAACATATGATAAGATCCAATATGCAATTAAGGTTTTTGAATTTGATGACATATTTATGAATGAAAAAAATATTGCTTTGATTAATCGCTATAGCACTATTAATGATGAAGTTTATCATTCTAATGATATTGACTGAAATATAATAATTCAAGAAATTTATCAGAAATTAATCCTTACTTGAAGAAATAAAATTAATAAATCAAAAAATAAAGATGACATTATTGAGGTTTTTAGAATTAGTAATTTAAAAAGACACCCTAAAATTAAATCATTCATGAAAAAACATTTTGATTCTTTATTAGAAATATTTCCAATTTGAATTTCACGGCCTGAAGATGTTGCAGATATTATCCAATGTGAGGCAAAAATATTTGATTATGGAATATTTGATGAAGCCTCTCAAATGTTTTTAGAAAGAGCTTACCCAATTTTATATCGAACAAATATTAAAGTAGTTGCAGGAGATCAAATGCAATTAAAACCATCTTCATTTTTTAACAATAGATATAATGAAGATGATTATGATGAAGATGAATCTGAAGAAATAATTGAAATAT
>JBOFXM010000041.1:0-1523 GCA_051654165.1 Metamycoplasmataceae bacterium | reverse complement strand
GATGAAGCTCAAAAAATGTTTCCCTCCATAAATAAAGTATATAATTTTGGGTATGGAACAAATGTAGCTTCATCAATCATAGATGTTGAAACTGGAAGGAAATTAAGGTAATGAAATTTATATTATCAAGTGACCATGGAGGTTATGAACTAAAAAGTAAAATTAATGACTACTTATTATCAAAAAATTTTGAAGTTGAAGATTTGGGCTGCAATTGTGAAGATGAATCTGTTTCCTATGCATCATATGGAAAGAAATTAGCTATGAAAGTTTTAAAAACCAAAGATACTATTGGTATTGGAATTTGTGGAACAGGAATTGGAATAAGTATTGCTGTAAATAGATTTAAGGGAATTAGAGGCGCTAGAATAACTTCAATTGAAGATGCTAAATTTGCAAAAATTCATAATAATGCAAATATTCTATTATTTGGTGGAAGACAATTATCTATTGATCAAGTTGTGGAAATGATAAAAACTTTTGTTGAAAATAAATTTGAAGGTGGACGTCACATTTCAAGAATTAAAGAACTGGATGAATAACGATTTTAATTAATCAACATTTGAGTAATCAAAATTTCCACTTAAATCATCAATAGACATTCTTGTGATTCAAGCACTTTTATCAATTTCTAGAATGTGTTTTTTGAAATCTTTATACTCCAACAACAACATAACTGTTTCAATAGTATAATTTTTTTGATTTGTGTAACCTGAAATATTTTCTTTTATTTTAAATGCATGACAATAATTTATATTAAGATCAGTTGCAATTTCTTGATATTTTTTTGAATCAACTCTTACTAAAACTTTTTTATATTTTGGATATAAATTATTAATAATATATGAACTTAATAAAATATAGAATACTGAACAAATTGTTCTTATTCCGAAAAAGGATTCATATTTTCCACCTGCAAATAAGGCAACGATTGACAGGAATGATAGTGAAATTGAAATCATTCAAAGAAAATGTCCAACATTTTTTTTACTTTTTGTTGAAAAATAATATGCAACTATATCAGTACCTCCAGTGGAAGCACCTAATTTTCATGCTGCACTTGCTGCAATTGAATTAATTAATAATCCAAGAGAAACATAAACAAAAATTGGTCAAGTTGAATAATTAGGTGTATCTATTAAATTAATATTTCAATCCTTAATAATAACAAATAAACTACTAATAGGTTCTGCAAATTCACCTATAATAAAACCTCAAAAAGCATTAAAAAGCATAAATAATAATGAAAGGAAAATGAATTGTTTTTTAATTTTTTTTCAAAAAAACAAAATCAAAGGAATATTAAGGGCAAAATATATTAATGTAACATAAGGTCTTAATTCAGAAAAAAAGTATAAAAGTGTTTGTGAAATAGAAGAAACACCTGAAGGAACGATATTTGCTTGAACTAAAAAAATAATTGTACCAAATGCATAAAAAAAAGCTGCCAAAAATAAAAATGCAATTTTCTTTCAATCTTTTATAAATATTGCAAATATAGAATGTCTAATGTCTATATCTTT
>JBOFXM010000040.1:0-1630 GCA_051654165.1 Metamycoplasmataceae bacterium | reverse complement strand
TCTCAATTATTTTTAATTCATTTTTGAATTTATTAATTAATTCGACTGACCCTAATCATGATGAAGCTGCTGTAGCCATCCCAGCAGCGTTTCCAATAATAAATGATTCTTCAATATTATTTGTAGTAATATAATTTGCTACAAAAGCTGCCAACATACTATCTCCTGCTCCTGTAGCATTAATAGTTTTTATTTTTGGTACTTCTATTTTAAAAATTTTACTTTTGTTGATTAAATATGATCCTTTTTCACCAAATGATATCAATAAATTTTGAACTCCCGAATTTAATAGTTTTTGACCTGCTTTTATAATATCTTTTTCATTTTTAATTTTATTACCTATCAATGATTCTAGTTCATATGAATTAGGTTTCATAGCAAATGGCTTATATTTTAATAAATTAAGCACTTCATTTGAATCAATATCAAGAATAAATTTTATTGATTTTTTATTCAATTCTATAATGATTTCTTCAACAAGTTTCATATCTGATCTTCCCATTATAAAAACAACATCATTTATCGATAGTTTGGAAATCAACTTCATTAATTCAAGTTTGGATTCATCACTTACAATTGAGCTAGGTCCATTAAGTTGAAAATTATTTATTTGATTATTAAATTGAACATTAATTCTTGTTTCATTTTCACTAGGAATTTTTACAAATTCAATACCTTCATTTTCAAGTTGTTCAATGATTAAATTTGACATTGAACCATTCGCAAATCCAATTGCTTTTGTATCAAAACCTAATCTATTTAAAATGATCGAAGCATTAATTCCTTTACCACCAGCAAATAATGAGGAATATTCATATCTTGTTAAACCATTTCGATCAAATTGATTATTTGATTCTATAAAGAAATCTATTGATGGTGAAAAGGTTATTGTATAAAACATAATTTAATTTTATCTCTAATCATTTATTTTTTTATAATAAAATAAAAATTTAATTATTATTTTTAAATATTAAGATTTATAGTATCTTTTTAGAATCAATTTTTATGACTCTTAAACAAAAATCACATTTTATTTCTATATCCTTACCTGTATCTAATAATTCATTCTTATCTTTTTCTGAAAGCAATCTAATAGCATTTAACATTTTTTCTGAATTACAATCACATTTTGCAATTACTTTATGATGACTTAATTCTTTTCCACCAATTGCTTTAATGAAATCTAATAGTTGAATTTTTTTGAAATTATTATTCTTTATTAAATCTTCAATTCAAATAATATCTTTTTCGGTGTGATTTGGCAATAATTGAAAAATAATGGAATTTGCTCTATCAACTTTTAAATATTCATTTTCATTTAATCAAACATCATTTAATATTGCAGAAAAAACCTGATCAGATTTATTTAAGTAATAAGCTAAATCAGTGACTATATCTCCATTAGCCAACATTACTTCTGAAATATATGGAATACCATTAACAAATCGGCTTACTCTTAGAAATCCTTCATCACCTATTCCTAATATTAAAGGAACATTATTATAAAGACCATTGTTATCATATTCCGTTTCAATATTTCCATCTCCAATTAATGCTCTTATTGCATTATTTTTAAATTCTAACAATAAAGTTTTCATGGCACCCGTTGTTTTCATTAATATAGTTACTT
>JBOFXM010000039.1:0-1193 GCA_051654165.1 Metamycoplasmataceae bacterium | reverse complement strand
AAAAAAAAGACATTTTCAAAAAAGCAAAAAAAAATGGCAAGGGTGACAGGACTCGAACCCACAACATGCGGGGTTGAAGCCCGCTGTTCTACCAATTGAACTACACCCTTACAAAAAAATTACTTATTTTTAATAATTTTAATTAGATCATCAATAGTTTTAATATTAGTTAATTCTTCATCAGAAATTTTTATATCTAATTCTTGTTCGATTTCCATAACCATTTCAACCAGATCCAAAGAATCTATTCCAAGTTCCTTAATATTAGTTGAAGGACTAATTTTTTTGTTAGTTCTTTGCTTAATAATATTTAAAATTACATCTTGATTAATCATAAATAGAATTATAGACTATTTATTGAAATAAAATAAGTTTTTTTTAATTCTTTTTCCTCATGAATTCATTTGAAATATATAATTTTTTCTGTTCGACTATTTTCGATTATATAGAAGGCCAAATTACCTTCAACACTTCCTAATCTAGTTACAATATCTTTTATTATTGCAGCAAGCATATTGTCTCCAATGAATGGTAATCCATTTTCGAATTCAATTAAATTATAAAAATCCTTTGAATCGATTTCAGGGAAAATATCGTTTTCATCTATTTCTGGCTCCTCCACATCAGGAATTAAATTATCATTATTATTTTTATTTTTATTCATATTTGTTAAAATCCAATATGATCCAATTGAAAATCCTACAATCAAAATTGGTAGTGTAATCAATAATAATTTTTTTGAATTGATAATTCTCAATTTAGAAAGCACGTTTATGTTTTTATTACTCATTCTTCCCTAAATTAATTATGTCTTCTAGAGATAAATTGCCTGAAATTATGGTAGAAAAGTCATTATTTAGAATGAGATATTGTTCAAAGAAATTATCATCAAATATATCTTCGAATTCAAGTATCTTTAATTTTATTATTCCTGAATCCTTATCAAAATAAGCATTTTTAATTGGATTGGAAAAACCAATTAATATATTTGTTACATAATCCACACTCAAATTTAATATTGGAATAATATCACCTTTATATCTATAAGGTATTACATATCCTTTATCTGAATTAATTCCTATTCCTATATGAGTTTTATCTTGTGCAAAATCATAATAGGTATTCTCATCAAATGAAATATTTCCAACTATTCCATTTATTAAATCAATTGGATCCGGATTAATTATTTTATT
>JBOFXM010000038.1:0-1022 GCA_051654165.1 Metamycoplasmataceae bacterium | reverse complement strand
GCCTTAGACAATATTACAGAAAAAAAGATTCTAGAATCTATCAATTCTTCTAAAAAAGATATTACTCAGATTATTGTTGCACAAAAGATTTCTACAATAAAGAATATGGATCAAATAATTGTCTTAAATAAAGGGTTTGTTGTTGGTCAAGGAACACATGATGAATTAATTAAAACTTGTTCTGTGTATCAAGAAATTAATGAATTTCAGGAAAGGAGTTCTGAAAATGGATAGTAAAAATAATACAACTACAAGAAAAAAGATTTATCTTTGAAAAATGATTAAATTGTTTTCGGAATTTTTCAAGGCAGATAAATTATTAGTAATTGTGTGCTTATTTCTTTCAGTAGTTGCTGCTGCATCGATTATCATTGCAGCAATATATTCTGGGCTAACTCTTGATGAATTTATAAAGGCTTTCGATATAAGTTCACCATCACAATCTAAAGTTAGTGATGAGGAATTATTAAGCATATTTTATGTATTTTTAATAGCTTTTGGAAGCTATGCTGTTTATTTCATAACTAATCATTCATTATTTATGATTACTATCTCTCTATCATATAGAGCAGGTTCAAGAATACGTAGGGCAGTATTTGAAAAATTAATATCAGTTTCAATAAGTTATACTGATAAAAATAAAGCGGGAGAATTAATTTCAAGAACAACTTCTGATGTTGATCAATTCATCTTGAATTCTGTCCAAATGTTTGCATCCATGTTTGTTTCACCATTTATCATTATTGCTGCAGTCACAACATTAATTATTTATTCTCCACTTCTTGCTTTAATAACATTAGTTATGATGATTATCTTCTTTATGGGTTCATTTTTAATTGCAAAATCAGCAGCTCCTAATTATTCTAGTATGCAAGAAAAGGTCGGGGTAATTGGTGCATTTTGTGAAGAACATACAAAAAATAAGATAGCAATATATCTCTTTGGAAAACAAGATGATGTAATGAAAGAATTCAATACCATAAATGAAAGCCATGCTTATGATTTTTGGAAGGCAGAATATA
>JBOFXM010000037.1:0-1051 GCA_051654165.1 Metamycoplasmataceae bacterium | reverse complement strand
TTGAAGTTTTCATAATAAAAGTTGTATCTTTTGCATTGGACATTTTAGTAACAATAGTTGGTTTTAAAGAAATAAGAGTAATAATTTTTCCACCTTTGGTTGCTCTTGATGAATAAGCAATTGTTGAAAAGTTAATTTGCTTAATTTTGTTCTTGTCATTAACTAATAATATCTTTTCTTTATTATTAGAAATAATAAAAGATGTTACATAATTTTTATCCAATTTAATTAAAGTATTTCCTGCAGGTCTTAAACCAAAAATTGGAATTTCATTTTCACTAAATTTAACTGTGAAACTACGATCAGTAGTAATCATTATATCTTCCATTCCATTTGAAACTTTAACACCTATTAATTCATCTTGAGGTTTCTTGAAACTAATTGCTTTGATCGGTTTAGAAATTCTAGTAACATTAAACTCCTTAAATGGCACTCTTTTTCCTATACCTTGTTTTGTCACTAAAACAACATAACCTTCTGTTTCAAAATTTGCAACATCAAGACATCCAACAATTCTTTCAGTATTTTCGAAGTTAGCAAAATCTGATATATATTGCCCAGCATCTTTTCATTTACATTCGATAATTTTGTGAATAGGAACAATAATACAATTTCCAAGATTAGAAAATACAAGTAATTTATTAGTAGTATTTGACATTCTTAAATGCATTAAATAATCATCATCTTTCATTCCAAAAGTTTTTAATTCATTTGATTCATAAATTCTTGATGAAAATCTTTTTAAATAACCGTCTTTTGAAAGAGAAACAAAAGTAGGTTCAGATTTGATTAATTCATTTTGATTTACCGAAACTTCTAATTCATTTTCATAAATTAATGTTTTTCTTGGAATTCCAAAATCTTTTTTAATTTGTTTTAAAATACTAATTAAATATTGATCAAATTCACTATTATTATCTAAAACATTTTTACAAAATTCTATTTTTGCTAATAAATCTTCTTTATCCCTTAAGTAAATACTTACATCAGTTTTATTTAAACGATATAATCTTAATTCTGCAATAGCTGTTGCTTGAATTTCTGAAAAATC
>JBOFXM010000036.1:0-1710 GCA_051654165.1 Metamycoplasmataceae bacterium | reverse complement strand
GACAATAATTTGGATTTAATTTTCTCAGGATCTCAAATAATATCATTTGTAATTAAATCCTCGAAGATTTTTATGGCTTCTTGATTTATAAAAAACTTGTCACCTCTTTTTATAATAACAACTTTTTTAATTTCAAATGATTGATTTATTGATTGATTTTTGAAATTTATTATATCAATAAAATATTCCATTTTTCTTTTTTTAAAATCTATTAGATCTTTTATTTCTTTATTAGATGAAAATCAACTTTTCTCAACTTCCATTAAAATATATGTTTCTTTGATAGGTGATTTTAAATAGAAGATGAAATCAATCTCTTCTAAATTTGAATTTTTAAACCTTATTTTAAGAGAAGAAAACTTATGTTTATTTTGATTAAAATAGATAAATAGTGAATCAGATGTAAAAGTTTTTAATCATTCAATAAAAATATCTATTTCAATATTTCTCTTAGATTTTTGATCATCATTTCCATAAATTGGAAATGGAATAACCCTAATATCTGTAGAAAGTATACTTTTTTTCATAATTCTATTTCTCTTTCAAAGTTAATTTTGCAGCATTATTTATACGAATATAATTATATAAAGAATAGCTTTTATGAAAATAATTAATAATTTTCTTTCATAATTAATTAAAATTGTAGTAATTAATATAAGTTACTCAAGAATCTTTGCATTTTTTTTGAAATTAATTTTTATTTTGAAGTTTTAAATTCCAATGTTAACAAATATTATCATAAAATATTATAATTTCTTTAAATCTTTTTTGTATATTGTATAATATTGTTATCAATAAAATATTTATTTTTTGATATTAAATATATATTTTTTTGAATTATTTTATGAAATGTGGGTATTGAAATATTTATGAAAGCAAAAAAATATAGTTTGTTGCTAAGCTCCGCCTTAGTTTCTGTGACCTCAACTATTACATTATTATCTTGTTCTTCAGCAACTGAAGAAATTATAGATAAAATTGAAGATAAAATAAATATCGAGGAGTTAAAGAGTCCATCTAATACAACAGTAGATATTACTTCTTTTGAAGCAATTGAAAGAATTGAACATGCTGTAAATCCTCAAGAGAAACGGGATGCTTTGAAGTTTTTTACTAATATTTCATTACCTTATGAATTAGATTTTATTGTTTTAGAAGCTACTATCAATAATGAAATATACACTACAATTAATGTTGATATAAGAATTTTTGAAAGAAAGAATGATAATAATTATAAAGATGTGACTTTGACAGTTACTGAATTTAGAGCTACTATTGAATTTGAATCTCGAAAATTTATGATTCAAGCAGAAACTACCAAGCCTAATATAACTTCTGAAAAACTGGTTGAAAATATTGAAATTGCTACTTCTTCGAATGGTAGATTTGAGATTTTACATGATATTGTGGATCTTCCCACTCTAGACAAGAGATTTGACTGTGATATAAGATTTGCTACAATTAACAATATAAATAATACAATTGTTGATGTTGTTTTTAGGGTTTTCGAAAAAAGTAACATTTATAATTATAATGATGTTGTTTTTCAAATCATTGGATTAACAACTAGGCTTAAAATACAAATGGCTAAATTTAATGATCCATTTAGAACAACAAATTCTAATGCTTTTGCAGAACAAGTTGAAACATCAGTTAATGAGGCTCCAAGATTCGAAAAACAAAAAGCCTTGAGGCTTTTTGCAAATATTC
>JBOFXM010000035.1:0-1149 GCA_051654165.1 Metamycoplasmataceae bacterium | reverse complement strand
TTGTTAAAATTAGCAATTACATTAGCGATGGTAAATGTTTTACCAGATCCAGTAACTCCTAATAAAACCTGATTCTTTTTATTTTCTTTAATTCCTTTAATTAATTCTGAAATGGCTTTTGGTTGATCACCAGTAGGTTGGTAGTTTGAAATTAATTCATAATCCCTTATTTTAATTTCACACCTTCTTTCAACATTTTTTCCTTAAGTTCATTAGGTCAAAAAGAAGCTTGAAATTCACCAATATGAAATTTTTCTAAAATAAACAAAACAAGTCTAGATTGTCCAATTCCACCACCAATCGTAAATGGAAGTTTTTCATCATTAACATCATTGTGATATTGAAGATATGGTAGATTATTAATTTTATTTTTCAAAATATCGGTCTGTGTTTTTAAAGATTGAGAATCAACTCTTATTCCCATTGAACTTAATTCCATTGCATTGTTATGAATAGGATTATATAGAATTAAATCACCATTTAAATTCCAGTCATCATAATCAGCAGCTCGTTCATCATGAGGTTTGTTGTGACTTAATTTATGTCCAATACCAATTATAAAAAAAGCTTTATTTTCCATTGAAAATTTGTTTTCTCTCTCTTTTGGACTTAATTTTGGATACATCAAATATAATTCTTCAGTTGTAATAAAAGTTAATTTTTCTGGGAGCTTATTATTTAATTGAGGATATTTTTTTTGAGTTTCTAATAATGTTTCTTTAATTGCTTCATAAATCGAATTAACAGTATCTTTTAAATAATCAATTGTTCTATTTTCTTTTGATATTCTTTTTTCTCAATCAAATTGTTCAACATATAATGAATGATATGGAGATAAATTTTCTTCACCCACTCTTATAGCTTTCATATTTGCTCAAAGACCTTCACCAATTTCTAATTCAAGATTTTTAATTTCTTGTCTTTTTCATTTTGCAAGAGATTGAATAATTTCTAATTGTTCATTTTTATATTCAAAAATTACAGGCAATCCATCATTATTTAAATGATCGTTTAATCCGGTTTTACTTTCCAAAAAAAGTGGAGAAGAAACTTTTATTAAGTTAAGATGTTTCTCAAGGTTTCTTGCAAAATTTTGTTTTACAAATAAAACTGCTTTCTCTGTTTCTTTTTTATCAAATTTATCTTTAT
>JBOFXM010000034.1:0-23308 GCA_051654165.1 Metamycoplasmataceae bacterium | reverse complement strand
CCATTCCTATGTTTTGAGATAATGAAATCTGTTGGATGAAGAATTGTTGGTTGTGTTGATTCATCTTTATCTTTATTATAATAATCTTCTCTATAAAGAAAACTTACAATATCAGCATCCTGCTCGATTGCTCCTGACTCTCTTAAATCAGACATCATGGGAGTTTTATCTTCACGTTGCTCAACCTTACGACTTAATTGTGAAAGAGCAATGATTGGAATTTCCATTTCTCGTGCTAATTGCTTTAATGTACGTGAAATAATTGATACTTCTTGCTGTCTGTTATTTGAATTTGAATCATGAGTTAAAGGGATTAATTGTAAATAATCAATGACAATTAAATCCAATTTACCTTTATTTTTTAATCTTCGAGCTTTTCATACAATTTCACTCAATTTTATAGTTGGTGAATCATCAATAAAAAGACTTGTTTTTTCGATTTTGTCCTGTACCAAATATAAACGTGTCCAATCTGTTTCATCCATTTTAGAAGGATTTTTCAATTTGTTACCATCTATATTTCCTTCAATAGATATAATTCTAGTTAATAATTGCTCAGCAGGCATCTCTAATGAAAAGAATGCTACATTATGATGTTTAGATACATTACTTGCAATGTTAAGTGCAAATGCAGTTTTACCCATAGATGGACGAGCAGCAATAATGATAAGATCTCCTTTTTGTAAACCAGAAGTCAAATTATCTAAAGAGTGAAATCCTGTCACTAATCCTGTTAATTTTTTATCATTTTGTCTATTAGCAATATCTTCAACAACTTTTTTTATTAAATTTTTCGATTCAACAATCTCTTGACTTCTCTTAGTTCTTTCAAGATTATATACAGCTGATTGAAATTCTTCAACCAAGTCTTCATAATTGGCACTAACAGAATCTAATTTTTTTAGAATTTCTTTTGTTATTTCACCAATTTTTCTTAAATTTGATTTTGAAGAGATTTTTTCAAAATATGTATTTAAGTTTGTTTCATATCCCGAAACTTCTATTAAATGTTGAAGGTATTCTCCATTATCCACTTTATCAAATAATTTTTTTTCTTTTAAATGGTTTATTAAATTGGCACTTTCAATAACTTGATTTTGATCTACTAAAAATTGAATTGCCTGAAATACAATTCTATTTTTTGAATGATAGAAATCTTCACTATTCAAATATGCAGCAACTTTCATGGCAACAGAATTATTTTTAATTGCCAATCCTAAAATTGCTTCTTCAATTTCTTGAGCAGTATGAATATTATTTGATTGAATTTTACTCACTTTTACTCACCAATATTTTTAATGTTGCTTCAATCTTTTCGAATAATTTTATTGGCACCATTGTTATTCCAAGAGAAGTTATATGAAGATGAGGAACAGAATGTTTTTCTAAATGGAATCCTCATTCTTTTAATTTTATATTTACTTGTTTTGTTGTTATTGAACCATGAACAATTAAATTAGTAACTTTTAAACTGAATTCTAAAGTGATTTTCTCAAGTTTATTTTTTAATTCCATCGCTTCTTTCACTCTTTCTTCATGAAGTTTCTTGCTATTCTCTAATCTTTTTTGAAGTTGTAAATTTGATGATTTATTGATTGGTTCTGCAAACCCATTTTTAATTAAGAAATTCGTTCCATAACCTGAAGAAACTTCAATAATATCATTAATTTTTCCATCTTTACAATTTTTAATTATAATAACTTTCATTTTTTTCTCCTAGTCTTTATTACTAATAATGGCTTGAATAACATTATCAGTAAAAACCTCGATTGTTTCTTTTGATTTAGAATCCGAGAAAGCAGCTGCGGCAGAGAAGTGACCACCACCACCTACTTCTTCTGCTATTATTTGAACATTAGTTTTAATTCCACGGGCTGATAATTTAAATACATCATTATCAGAGGCATGACGTTTTTCTTGCTTCGCTATAACAAAAGCAGCTTTTCTTCCATCAATTTTCAATATTTCATCGGCGGCCATTGAAACAACATCACTTGGTACTACTTCATCATATGATGTTATTCAATAACCTTGTTTAATTTCTCTTAAATTTGTTAATATCTTTCTTATTAATTCATTAACTTCATTTGATATTTTTAAAATAGCAATTGATTCATCTGATTTAGCACCTCATTCACCAAGTAATGATGCAGCAAAAAATGTTTTCGAACTGGTTGATTTTTGGAACTGGTTTGAATCCATATACAAGCCATTCATTAACATTTGAATAGTATTTGCTGAAAGTATCGATTTCAATTGATTGAAAGCAATTAATTCAGTAATAATTTCACAAGTTGATGAAGCAGTGGATTCAATATAAACATTTAAATCTACAAGAACTTCATCAAGTTTTGAAATTCTATGATGATCAAAAATGAAAATATTATTAGGAAGAGGTTTTACAAATATTTTTGGATTCTCAACTCTCGTAGAGTCAGCACAATCTAAGACAACAACCAACGTTCTTTTATCTGTAATTGAATTAGCTTTTGAAGGAGAAATAAAAATCTTGGAATGATTGGGAATAAATTTGTTAATTGATTTTTTAGCAGTATCATCAAATGTTTGATTTTGAATATATACTTCTTTATCAAAATGTTTTGCAATTTCATAAATGGCCATTGAAGCACCAATTGCATCAAGATCTGCAAATTTATGACCATAAATAATTACTTTTTGAATCGAAGGATCCAACAACCTATCCTTAAGATTTTGTGAAATATGTTTAATTTTTGTTCTACTTTCATTAATAGCAATTTCTGATTTAGAACCATAATATTTAGGTTTGTCTTTATCAGAAATAATTGTTACTTGATCACCACCACGTGATTGTGATTGTCTTATACCAATTTTAGCCATTTCATTTAGTTTTTCGAATTTATTTGATCTTATTCCAAATCCAACAGAAACAGAAATTCTAACATTTTTTAAAGCATCATTGTTTTTTAAAGAATCGAATTCATAAAAATTTGTTTCAATCATCTTATCCAAATTGGCTTTATTAGTTATTAGAATGAATTTACCGTTAACATATTGTCTAAATGTTAAATTATATTTTCTAGAAATTAAATCTAGTAAATTAATAACCATCGATTGTATGATAAAAATTTCTTCCTCTGATAAAATAGATTGAAATTGTTGAAAATTATCAATATCCAGTTCTCCAATAACCGTTTTTTCTAACTCATGATGATTAATTGCAGTTTGTTCAGCAGTGATATCTTTAAATGTTATCATTAGTTGTTTTGGAAAATATTTAACCTTATAGAACAGATTATTTTTCGAAATGACTGTTTCATATTCATCCATAATTGAAGCAATATTAAGGGATGGAACTAATTCTGTTATTTGTTTATTAATAACTTTTTTACTAAATCTTGAATAAATGAAATCTGATATTCAAATTATTTTGCCTGTCGATGATAATACTATAATTCCCATACCAGAACTTGCAACAACATTCTCAAAATAAAAATTAATGGATTTTTTTATATTGAAACTTCATTCTTGTGATCATTTGTAATTTCAGAAAATGAAAGCAATCATCACAATAAGAGTGAAAATTAAAATAATTGTAATAACAACTTTTGTTATTACATCCATTTTAAGAGAAATTATAGTAATGATTGCTCCAAGCATTAATGCTATTAAGAAAGCAAATACAGCCATACATATAAGTTTAGTGTTCTTTTTCATAGTTTATATTACATTATAACAATTTTATTTGCAAATTTAAGTATTAACTATTGATGAAGCAAATAAAAAAGTGTTTTAATGCTATTTATTAAAGTTATTTTCTAACTCTTTCAGAAATGAAAGGAATTAGAGCCATGATTCTTGCTCTTTTAATACTTGTTGACAACAATCTTTGGTGTCTAGAACATGTACCTGTAACTCTCGATGGTAAAATCTTACCATGTGAATTTATAAATCTACCAATTAAAGCTGTATCTTTAAAATCGATATATTCAATTTTTTCTAAACAAAAAAAACATGGTTTCTTTTTAAAGATTTTTTTGGTGGGTTTTTTATTAAAATTATTCATAATTTGCTCCTTTTGTATTATAAATCGAGTTCTCAAGGAACTTCGTCTTTTTCATCATCAGAAAATGATGGTTCTTGTGTGTTTGTACTAGTTTTTACTTCGAAAACAGCTGTCCCATAATCATCTTGATTATTTGAAGATGATCTTGCTTGAACAACACTTCTTGGTTCTAAATGTTTTACTGAACTAGGTACTACAGAAAAAGAATTAACTATTTCGTTTTTATCATTTCTATAATTAGACGATTGAATTGTACCTTCAATTGATAGCAAATCACCTTTATTTACATATTTATTAAAATATTCAGCTGTAGAACCAAAGATAGTTAATGGTATAAAATCTGAAACATCTTTCGAAAAATCTCTGCTAATAGCTATAGTTGCTCTTGCATAAGTTTTGGCATTTTTAGATTCAAACATTGTTGGTTTGGCTGAAATTCTTCCAACTAATAATACCTTATTCATGTTAAACTTCTTCCGAAACAGCAGTTTTAGGTTTTTTAACGAATGGTTTTTTAACTGGTGAATCAGTTAAAGAATCTGTAGATCTTGAATCAGATCCTTCTTCTCTTTTAATATATGGTTTTTTAACAAATGGTTTCTTAACTTTTTTAGGATTAGCTTTTCTATTTAATCCTTTTTCTGAATCTAAATTAACAGCTAATTGTCTTCAAATAGTTTTTGTTATGTTGCATTTTCTAGTGAATTCAATAATTTCTTCACCAGTTGCTGAAACATTTATTAAAACATAAAGGGCAGATTTTGATTTATTGATTTTATATGCTAGTTCAGTATTTTCTAATTTTGTAACTTTCAAATCTTTTGATGATTTAAAAGTTGAATCACAAATTTCTTGTGCTATTTGAGTACTTGAACTAGGGTCTAAAATCAACATGATTTCATATTTTGACATGTTGACCTCCTTATGGTCTATTTATCTGGACTAAATTGTTAGTCAAGGAGTTTAAATTACTCATTAAACATTATAATATATAATATAAAAAATGAATAGATAAAATTATTCATTAACTGATTCATTTTTTATTGAATAAATATATTCTCTTAATTTGTCAATATTTTTGTTTTTTTGTGAAGAGCATAAAAAAATTTCGTTTTGCCCAAAAGAAGCAATGATAGGATTTAGCTTAATTTTGTGTCTTTGTGATTGTGTTGTTTGATCTATTTTTGTTCCAATTAAAATTATTTTATGATTTTTATTAGCAAGATAATTATAAAAGAGTATATCTTCTTCTAATAATCCATGTCTAGCATCAAATAATAAGAATATATGAGAAAGCATTGGAGATGCATCAAAATATTCTTCTAACATTATGTGCATTTTTACTTTATTTTGTTTAGACATTTTAGCAAAACCATAACCAGGCAAATCAACAACCATGATTCCTTTTTCTGTATTGAAATAATTAATAAGTTGTGTTCTTCCTGGTGTATTGGAAGTTTTTGCTAATTTATTATTATTTGAAAGTGCATTTATTAGTGATGATTTTCCTACATTACTTCTACCAATAAAACAAACTTCCACAAAGTCATGTTTTAGTCAGTTTTCCTTCGATGAGGATGATTTAACAAAATTTCACATACATTTTAATAATACTTTATTAATCTATATTCATGATTTTTTTGTGCCGAAGTATTGTTGAAGAAATATCTTTATGATCATATTCTGGAAAAAACATAATCGTTTCCAAATTATGATTAATGGCATTATTTGCATTTGCAAGATTTAATTCATATTCAAAGTCTAAATTATATCTAGAACTTCTAATGATAAATTTTGCACCTAATTCAAGTGCAAGTATTGCTGTTAATTTATTATTGTTTGTCAAAACAATTATTTTATTGTTATCTTCAAAATGAGTCTTAATTAATTGAGAATTTGCTTCTAAATCATTCGGGCTATTTTTATCTGGGTTCATAGTAACTACTACATAAATAAGATCAAATAATTTTAAAGCTTTTTTTATTATAGAAAGATGACCTTTGTGGAAAGGATTGAAAGAACCAGGATAAATTGCTATTTTCATTTAATAATTTTACAAAATAAAAACAATATTATTCAATATTGTTTTATTTTAATTATTTCATTTGTTTAATATTATTTTATAGAAGTCCTGGAATAACTACTGCTCCAATTAATCCTAATGCTGCAATACTTATTAAAATTGCAACAATCAAAATCATTTTAATTACAGGTTTACTTGTTAATTTAGAATTTCTTCTAGTTCCAGCTAATGACATTGAAGAAACAGTTATCATTCCAACAGCAATTAAACCAACAATGATTGGTCAAACAATTTGGACATTAAGGAATGGATTTACTTCAAATAAAGCATTTTGTTCTTGAATGAATTTATCTAAAATATCAGCTTCTGTTTTAATTTGATTAGATAATCTAATTGTTTCAGAAATATTCTCTGAAAAAAGATCAGTATAACGTTCAATATCGTTTCCAACTTCTTGAATACGTGATCATGCAAAAATATTTATATGAGATACTATTCCTGATTCTAATATATTAACAATTTTTTCTCTATCATTAGTTGATGCACCTTGTGGTGGATTATATTTTCTATAAGTTAATGAATTATAAATATTTGCTGATGTAACTAAAGAATTAAAAACATTATATTGATAAGATCTTTCTAAAATAGTAACTTGTTGTAAGGTTGATGGATTAAATTTGTTAAATATTGTTGCAATTGCAGTTTCTAAATTATCACCATTTCAATCCAATTTAATTTCATCACCAGTTCTTAATGAATTTTCAGTAATTTCATTAATTCCAAAACCGAAAATTGATAAAAACCTATCATAAATATTTACCGAATCAATTTGTGTTTGAGATACTGATGATGAAAAATCAGATAATATTGCTTGATTACTATTGAAACCGATAAATAAATCTAAAATTGATTCAGTTCCACCATTAGTAGATGCCGCTCCAAAAATTGCATTTCCAAAAAATGTTGTTTCTGATCCATATTCTTTAAGACCAAAATATAACAAATCAAACAGTGATTTCATTTTTTGAGAACCAGTTAATTGTGTTTCAACTTCTAAAATTTTAGGGTTTTGACCTCTTAAATTAAATAATCCATTTTCTGCATCAAATATTAAAAATGAATCTACTGCAGAAATTCTAGTTTTATCTGTTAATTCAGAATCTAAATATTTTTTAATTTCATAATAATAAAAAGTATTAATAGGATTTGTAAGAGTTGTTTTCATTTCTGAAAATTTAATTCTTACTAATTCTGCAAGTTGTTGTTCAATTAATAAATCCTTAATTGGACTTGTACCATCAATAATTTCTTTAACATTATCAATTATTAAAGTTCTTTGAGCTTTATTTTCAATAGATAATAAAGTTCCTCTAACAATATTTTGAGCAGTTCCTCCTGGACCTATTTCATAAATATTTCTTGATGTTTCACCTGAAGCAGAAGGAAGTAATTGAGATAATATTTGTTGATAAATTGAATATTCTTCAACAATGTTGTTATACATTTCTTTTCCATCATAATTATTTGATTGATTTCTTCAAGTAATATTTCTATATTTACCACCTGATACTTCATATGAAACTTTATTGTAGAATTTTTGTCCTAATTTATCACGACCAATTGGATCTGAATCTCTAGATCACGCTTCATAAATTCTTGATAATTCTGTAATTACTTGATTTTCAGAATTAATTCATTTAATAGAACTTGTAGTTGAAACTTCTGGTACAACAGGATCAACTGGTATATATCCAGGATCTTCAAAAAATATTTTATCTGTTAATCTATTTCCAAGAGAAATTGTTATTCCTCCAACCGAAGGAATTGGAGAACCAGAAATTGCAAGAGCCATTAAATCATTTAGATAAATACCTTGTTTGTATATTTGATCCGAAACTGATTTTTCTGTTTTTAATGAAATGCCTAACTCTTCTAATCTTGTTTCTGGTAAATTCAATTCAGCAAGAACTTCATCTGAAAATTCAACATTCTTTATACCAAGATTTATAGGATTACCACCTGTAACACCAATATTTATATTTTGTTTAATAGTTGAAGAAACTTTGTCACCTTCAAAATCGAACAATTCTTTATAAATACCTTCATTAACATTTCTATAGAATAAACTTAAATTAATTTCTGTTCCATTACCTACATAAAATTCATATTTTTTATTTATTCTAGGATTAGTTGTGCCTGGAACAGCTGAACTACTTGCATTTGTCATAAGCAAATTAGTTGAAAAGAAATTTATTGAATCAAGCATATCAGTAGTTGGATAAATTGGAACATCATTAATTTGAGAGTTAATAATACCAAAGTTTGAAATACCTTCAGTCCTAATGTTTGATAGTTGTTCACCATCTTTTATTCTAGCTGTAATTAAAAGCTTGTTGTCATCTGTTTTTGATAATACAAAATTGTCTAAAGTCGATCTAAAATTATTTGTTCCAACAGTATTGTTTCCTAAATTTGTTCATCTTCCAAAGATCTCAAGATTGTCTTTATTATTTACTAAAGTATCACTAGCAATTTGATCATTTTTATTTCTAATAATTAAACTACCTCTAGCAGCTATACCCGTAAAAGCAGTTGAAGAATAACTAAAATCAATTTTAATATCTTCTCTAAATGTTGGAAAATCTATTTCTGCAATAGTTATAACAGATCTATAATCACCAGGAATAACAATATCGGTTGATGTACCAGTTAAAAGATTTACAATTTTAGCTTGTCTATTCTCAATAGCTCTTATTCTATAAGTAGAACTATGTCCAGAAACAATACCTGATAATGCCATGATATTTTCATGTAATTCTTCTTCATCACCAGCTACTTCAATAAATTCTTGAAACCCAAGTGTTTGCTTGATATTTTCCCAAATATCCATTTCTCCAGCAGCACGCAATGCTTCTCTAATAACAAAATTTTCTGAATCTGCTCATTGCTCAAGTTCTGAAATTTTATTCATTATATATATATAAGAAGGATTAGAAGAAAATTGACGATATGATTCTAAGTTAGTTCTAATTCTTCCTCATTCTTCTTTAGCTATAGGTATTTGAGTAGGAGTTTCAGCACCTTGATCTGGATTCATGAAGGTGAAACTATCAAAATAAAATTCAGGATTTAATAAATTGTCTTTTGATATTTCATTTAAACTTCTATTTAAATCATGAGCATTTATATTGCTACTTTGAGCAACTCCTGGGGAAACTAATAATGCTGTTGAAGCAGTAAGACCAACTACACTACCTAATGTTTTTAAAATTAAAGATGCTTTTTTGTTTTTTAATATATTCATAATTATGCTCCAACCTTACTGTTTTTTTCATTTGTTCCCATAGCTTTATTTTCTTCTACTTGTGGTTTTTGTTCTCAATCCTTATTTACATTCATTTCATCTTTTTTATTAAATATTGTTTTTTTGAAACTATTCATTTTTACAAAACCTAAGATTTTGATTCCTAGATTGATTGATGAAGCAATTAGTACAGGTAACATAGTTAGTATAACTATTTCAGCACCTTCAAAAATGTTTGTAGAAGACTCTGGTGTAAATGTTGATTGAAATAATGCCATTCCTAAAATTGCCATTGAAGCAACTATATTAATAATTGTTGATGAAGTATTTCGAATATTAGGAAAATTAACACCTATTACAATATTTGTTATATTAATAATAAAAATTGCTAAAAAACATGAAGACAGAGACATAAACACTGAAATCTCAACACCTTTTGAAAAACCTACAATAACAATTGTTTTAACAAGCAAGAATCATGTAATTAAATCCATTAGAATTGCATTGTCTATACTTGACAATAACTTTGTTTTATTACCTTTTTTCTTTAATGAAATAATTAATAATAAGTAAGCAATTAAAATAAGTGCATCAAAAATGATCGAAACAATAGATAATATTTCAAGTGTACTACTTGATCATACAGTTAAAAGTGGTGTTGCTTTTACAATTCCCAAAATAACAAGAGTTAAAGAAGGAGCAAGAATCATTAAAAACGATATATTTCTAAAATATTCAATCTTTTGAATTTCTTTTTCAGTTTTGTCAGATAGAATTAATTCTTTAAATGACTTAACATAAGCAAATGAAAACATAGTATATAATGAACCCACAACAAAGACACATAATTGAACTATTAGAAGAACTGTTTTCATTTCAGGCATTAAACTTGCTGCTCATGAAATCATCGCTAAAACTGGAAAAATAAGTAGGGTTACTAAAGATAATTTTCATTTTAGCCATGAAGTAGGAAAAGTTCCTTTTAGTTTTTGAATATGAAGAGTTAATACTACTACACCAATGATGAATCAAACAAGCATTCCAATACCAAAAGTTAGAGTTTGCATTTGAGTAGCATTATTTATTTCTTGAATTGTTCCATTAATAGGATATTCAAACATTGGAAGCGATATGATTATAGCTATTATAGATAAAATTAGACCATTAAACAAATGAACAACATAATAATTAATCGTAAATAATTTTTTCAAAGATCCCTTATAAACTCAAGAAATAATTCCGGCCGAAATTAAAAGGGCAAATAATCCAATAAAAACATTAACTAAATCTAAATATTGAAAATTATTATTGCCTAAGTCACGAGCACCAGTAAATAAAAAAGTAAGAGATAATAATGCAACAAATAATGAATATAAGAAGTACGAAAATCCTTTTAAATAATTATCTCATCTGATTTTTTTAGTTAATATATCTTTGTTTTGAGTTATATATTCTTTATCTCTTTCTAGGTCCAAAGATTGTGTTGTTTCATATGCCATAGTTTCTCCAATAATTTTATGTAATTATAACATTTTAATTCATAATTTTGCTTATTTTTCGATATTTGGTTAATATCATTTTTTCAAAAAATTAATTTTATTAGGGCTTGAAACCTGTTGTAATATTGACTCAATACCCTGTACTTACCTCATCATATAATTTATTAACCATTTCAACATAAACTGATATTGCTAAATTTCCATCTAATATTATTCTACCTGGATAATCAACAATATATTTATAATTTGGATATCGTTGTAATTGACTTGAAGAGAATTCAAAAGCTTCAAAATCTGGAGAATAAATAATTTCATCAATCGTTCTATTTACATAAGCTGCAGAAATATATGGTGCTATAGCTCAATTGTTATATACATCATTTGCAATAATATCATTCAATTCTTTTTGTTGAATTGATAATAATCCGCCTAATATTGTAGTATAGGTTTTTGAATTTAAATTTAATGTTTGAGTGATTGTAACTGTGAATATTAATCTTTCTTCTTTTGCATCATCATCAACTAAAGATACTTCTTTAATTTCATATAAAAAGTTTGAAGTTGATAATTGACCAACAAATTCTAAATATTGTAAAGGATTATTATTGTTAATTGATGCAATAACTTCTCTAGCTGTTGGAATGTAAATATCACTATTTAATCTTAAATTCAACTCTTTAGCATTTTCAATGAAATTCGAATAATCAATCTCTGAAAAATCTTTTACTATAATGGTTGCATTTGTGTATGAAGAAGACTCATCATCAACCTCAAATAAAATAATGGTATTTTGTAATAAAATATTTTCTTCAATATTTTTTCTAATTTCCTCTGCCGGCAAAGTAGTACCACTTAAATTAATATAATCACTAATGAATACTAAAATTTCAGCTTCTGTTGAATATAAATCGAGAGTTTTTAATGCTAATAAACTAGCACCATTTCTTTGAAAAATATATTGTCCAGAAGCATTTTTATGAAAATCAGGTGATTTAATAACAATAGTGCTAGGATCAATGGTTGTGTCAGGTTTAGGAAGAACTGAAACATTTAAATTATCAATATATCTAGGGAAAACTTCAATAGTCTGATTTATTACTGATTGCGAAGAAACATCTGGAGTTGCGAATTCTTCAGGCAGAATCACCTCATAATTTCCAGTCTGAGAATCATTAACAGAAACTTCAACAGTTATTTTTAGTTTTCTACCTATAGATTCTTTAGCAACAATACTATATTTCAAATTTTTATTATAACCTTCAACATCTTTAAAATCGAAATCATTATTTAAAGCAAAAGAAGTCATTCATTCAGATGAAAAAAATGTTAATTTTTGATCAATAGAAGGAATAATTTTTAAATCAACTGCTTCATTTAGTTGCTCAGTTAAGGTTTTTACATTCTCTTTATAGTAGTTAACAACCGCTCAACCACCTACACCTGATACAGCAAAAACAATTGAAGATCCTAATCCAAATAACATTAATTTTTTCGTAACCATTAAAACCTCTTTTCCAACAATATTAATTTATAAATTATAATACTTTCCATAAAAATTTATCTAAAAATTATAGGTTATTCCTGAATTAATATCGTTATACACTATGTTTGAAGTACTTCCAGGTTTTATTTTAATATTAGATTTCGGAAAAGCATTTGTTTCTATAACCAATATATTAGATAAGTCAACCTCAATGAATTCTTCTGAATTAATTAATTCATGATTTATTAAATTAATTAAGAAAGAATTAGGAATAAAATAAATGTGATCTGCAAAACGAATTTTATTAATTGATAACCCATTTAAAGTTTTAATATTGTTAATAATGAATTGAGGTGCAACTATTAATTCAGTAAAAAATATTTCTTTATTTTCAGCATTATATTCTCATGGTAATTTCTCTTGATCAGAAGTTGGAACATGTGCAAATCTTGTAACATTATTCCAAGTAATTCTATCAAAGGCACCACTATCAACTAACTTGATTGTACGTGATATGCTTACTTCTCTTAAATTTCTATTATTAATAAAAGCTCCACCTGGAATTTCAACTGATGAACCAATTTGAAATGTTAGTTTCAAAATATTGTTATTATTAAAGGCATTGGTTCCTAATTTCTTTAAATTATGGTTGAATATTAAATCACCTGTAACTCCATTAAAAATTGCTATTTGTGAATTTCAGAAAGCACCATTACCAATTACATTAATATGTTCAAGTCCAATAATTTCATTTATTTTTATACCATTAAAGAAGTTATCAGGAATTATTGAAATTTCATTATTACTCTCTAATATAGTTAATGTTTTGATTTCTTTAATATTTGTTAAATTAAGTAAAAAATTTGTAGAAGTAGAAGTGATTAAATCAGGGTGCCATATCATATTGTCAATCACCGTATAATTATTTCTTAATTGCAAATTTAATTGATCGATAGCAATAGCTAAAGTATGACCAACTTCTAAAGCAGCATTAAAATTAATTGTTATTTCATTATCATTTAAAACTAACAAATTTGGAATAAAGTTAATTTCATCAGTAATAACAATTTTTGTATCTGAATCAAAAGAATGATTTCTTATAGAAATTTGAGAATTAAGATTTACTGATTTTAAAGTAAGGCTGCCATCTAAAACATTGTTTGTGAATGCAAAAATTCCAATTGATTGAATTTTAGGAATATTAATACTTGTTAAGAGATTTCTTTGAAATGAAGATGAACCTATTGATATAACTTCAGGTAGATTAAGACTAGTTAACAAATTATTGCTAAAAGCATTTGCAGGAATAACTGTTATATTTGGTAAAAAGATTTCCGTAATCTTATTTCCTTGAAATGAAGAATTACCAATTGTTGTTGCTGAAGGTAAATTAAGTGATTCAATTAAATTGTCTGAAAAAGCAAAAGATCCTATTGTTTTCAAATTAGGAAATGATAGATGTCCAGCTAATTTTGAATTATTAAATGCAAAATCACCAATGGCGGTTATTTCATTTGTATTGTAATTAAGAATAATATTGGATAAATCTATATTTCTGAAAGCACCACTTGGAATTGATGTAATATCATTTGAAATAGTTATTTCTATTATGGAATCTAAATATAGTATGTTTTTATAAAAATCATTACTAAATATTGTAGTATCGTTAATTAATAAATGACCAGCTTGAATATTCAAATTGCTTGGTATCTCTCTTTCAATTTCAATTCCTAATAATAGAGAACTCGAAACAGTATTTATAAATTCTTGCGAAACAACATGTGTATTATTTGAGATATAAATTTTGTTTTTATTATTTTCATTTTGAGTCTTAAAAATCATATGAAAATTTGAAGAAGTTGGTTTATCTGAATTCTCTAAATATAATGTTTTAATAAGATTTTCTTCAGGTTTATCAACACCAAAATAATTATTTAAATTTTTTATACTATTATAATTTAAAAGTTCATTAATAGTATTTGAATTTCTTAAGTCCAAAACACCATTTATAACTAAATTTTTTATATCAGAATGTAATTCTCTAGATATATTTTGAACACTATTTTTAATAGATGAAATATTGATTGCAATAATTTCTTTAGGGATTATTAAACGATCAATTTTTCAATTTCTAAATGTTAATAAATTGTTAAGAGTTATTTTATCATTACTTATTAATTCAACTGTTTTCATTTCGATTTGTAAATCATTTAAATTACGAATATAATTATCAATATTTATATTCAATGAATTAAAAATTTCAGCAGGTAAGATAATGTTTTCGATAAGTAATGAGTTATCATTACGTAATACTAATTGTAATAACTTCATCAATTCATCTAATGTCATTACATCATTATTTTTTGAAAAATCAATCGTTTTTAGATTTTCATTATAATAAAATCTCAAACCTAATTGTGTTAATAAAGCATCACCATATTTAACATTAGAATCAAATGAATCATGTGAAAGATGATTTATCATATTGTTTGTATCAAAAATTGTAATTTTATTGTTATAAAAGATTCTTGAGGGTAATTCATAAGTGTTTAAAGGTAATTTAATAGAAGTAATGAAATTATCTTGGAAAAAACCTAATCCACTAGAATCGAGTGGCAATTCTCAGTCCTGAAAATTCGAAAAATCTAAATCACCATAAATAGCTTTACCATTGAATCTTTGATTAAATTTTATGATATTGTTTGTAGTTCGATTTACAAAAGCAACTTCACCATTTACACCCAATGTATTCAAGATATTTGTATCAACTCCATTATCATCTACAACAAAGACAAATAAAGGTTTTGTGGGATTTTTAAAATTATTAGTTATGGAGATTGCTAAATCTTCTTTCGAATTTTCATTAAAACTAATTGTCGAATCAAAAGATCCAATTATTAGTTTTTGATTTTTTGAATCATATTTAAAAGAGGAAATATCATCATTAAAATTAATATTGTAACCTAAGGGAGGTATAAAATTAAGTAAGTTATTTCATTCATGAAATTCACCACGTCCTGGAAGATAAGATTCTATAAATTCTTTTAAATCTAATTGATTTTTTATAGAATCATTTAGACTTAAAGATTGCAAATAATTTTTTGATTTTGAATTATATTCTGTTCTACTTATAAAATTCGACATTATTGATTCGGTTTCAAGGATTTTTTTACCACCTTGAAAGAAAATAATTTCAAATCTTATTCTATCACCATCAGGTCAATTATTGGAATAATTAAAATCTGCTGTGATTGAAGATTGATTCATTATTTTTTGTAAATCTTTGTTTATTTCAAATGAATCTATAGATATCTCAGAATTATCCATATATCATTTTGTAGGAACACTTCTTACATCCTTTTCAGATGTTATAAGGTTATTTTTATTATTTAATAAAAATTCTTCAATTGTTTGAATATTTGAATTACTACTACATGAAATTAAAGTAATTAATGGAGAAACAATTATGGACATTAAAGCAAGATTACTAAATAGAAATTTTTTATGTTTAGTTATTTTCATAGTTACAACTCCTAACTATAAATTTATGAATTAAATTCATTATTTTGAAAAATTATGAAATTTCTGGAAGCTATCAAAGAAACCAATATATGTTTCGCTTTCTTTTGTTATCTGAACTGTTGAATCGGAAATTAAAGAAATCTTGTATGTGAATTTTAAGGTAGCATCATTAACATCAGGAATAATTTTAATTATTTCAAGATCATATAATGAATTGTTTAAGTTTTCAATTTTTAAAAATCGAACATCATCTGTTATAACATTTTCAACTAGAAATTTTCCATCAGATGTAGGGGTTGGTTGAGAAATAGCAAAATTAATTGGAGAAAATAATGAACCTGCCATTTCATCGTAAAATTTATTTAGATTAGATTGTTGAGTAGATGTAGAAGCTTCATTAAATCCATAAATAGAACCCATTATAATTATGGGTGATCCAATTGCTACTACTGATCCTAAAGTTATAAGTGCTAATTTAGCTTTTCGTTTACTTATATTTTCCATACTTAAATCCTTTCTAATTATTGATCCAATTATATTACTGCAGAAATAATAGCAACAATTGCAAAGGCAGAAATAGCCATAAACGCAAAGGCGCTAATGATTATATAAAGTTTTTTCTTCTTTTCATTTCTATTAAACATTAATGCCCTTTACTATTATTTAATTATAAATAATATAAATTATATCATGAAATCAAGTATCTGATTAGATTATTACTTGAAATTGAAGTCATAAATAGTAATATTTATAATGATATGGTACTTTTAAAATTGTATAAAAAAACACCATTTAAGTGTTCCTTTAATTCGATTATAAAGATCTAGTTTCTTCTAAACTTGCTTCAAATTTAGTAATTACTTCTTCAACAACTCCTACATATGAGAAGAATGAATCAGGAATATGATTTAATTCACCAGATAGAATTCTTTCCATACTTGATAAAGATTCATCTAAAGTTACAAATTTACCTTTCATTCCCGAGAATTTTTCAGAAATTACAAATGGTTGTGTCATGAATTTTTTCAATCTTCTTCCGATTCTAACATTTTTCTTATCAACTTCAGTTAATGAATCAAATCCTAAAATGTTAATAATATCTTCAAGTGATTTCAATTTTTCTAAAAATTTAATAGTTGATTTTGCAATATTAATATGTTTTTGAGAAGTATATTTTCTTGATAATAGTTTCGAAGATGAAGCCAATGGATCAATAGCAGGATAAATTCCTTCAGCAGCTAATTGTCTACTTAAAATGATTGTTGAATCAAAATGAGCAAAGGCAGCAACTGCAGCTGGATCTGTAAAGTCATCAGCAGGAATATACATAGCTTGAATAGAAGTAATATCTCCATCCATTGTTGAATTAATTCTTTCTTGTAGTTTACCCATTTCTGAAACTAAAGTTGGTTGATATCCAACAGCTGATGGTGTTTTTTCCAATAGCGTTGAAATTTCTGAACCAGCTTGCACATAACGGAAAATGTTATCCATAAACAATAGAACTGATTTACCTAAGTTATTTCTAAAGTATTCAGCAACTTTAACCCCTGTAAATCCAGAACGGAATCTTAATCCTGGAGATTCGTTCATTTGTCCGAAAATGAATGTTGTTTTACTTAAGAATCCTAATTCTCCAGCTTCTCTTCATAATTCATGTCCTTCACGAATACGTTCACCAATTCCTGTAAAAATTGATAATCCATCATGGTGTTTAATAAAAGTATTAATAAGTTCTTGAACAACGATTGTTTTACCAACTCCCGCTCCCCCAAGAAGACCTGTTTTACCACCTTTTGGAATTGGTAATAAAATATCAATAACTTTAATTCCTGTTTCTAGGATTTCAGTTTTAGGAATAATGTTATATCTTTGTTTTTCATGCTTATCACTAACTAGCATTGGAGTATATGGTTTACCAGTTAATTTATAACTTGGGTTATCAAGTATACGACCAACAGGATCAACAACACGACCTAAAATTGATTCACTTATTGGTAAAGAATAAGGTTGATTCTTTGATTCTAATTGTGTACCAATAGTTAATCCTTGCTCTTTACCTAATACAAATGTTGAAACAAGTTTTTCATTAATAATATCAGATACTTCAAGAATACGTATTTCACCATTAGGTAATTTAGCTTCAAAAATTGAACCAATTATTGGTTTTTCAACTGACTTAATTATTTGAACTTTATAAACTTGCGATTTAATTTCAACAATTAAACCCTTAATAACAACTGGTCTATCCTCTAATGAAGAAATAGCATTTGTTGGCACAAATTTTTCATATTTTTTCTCAGAAGAAAGAGATTTTCTAATAAATTTAATATCTGTTTGAGCTAAAAGAATTGCCTTAATTGTTTTAATTTTATCAGTACGATTAATTTGTAATATATTGTGAATATCACAAAGAACATCAAGTTGCTGCTCATTCATTAAAGCTAATTGTTCAGGTAAATAAATTTTGTATTTAGTGTTTTCAGCTAAAGTATTAAATGATTTTGTAATTTCACTATTCATTTTATCTAATGTTGGAGAAACTGGAACTGATTTAGAAGATATAGATTTATTTTCCACTTTCAATGTTTGAGTTCCACCAATTTTTAATGATTGAGTTTTGCCCATTTTTAATGATTGAGTTTTGCCAACTTTAATAGCTTGAGTTTTGAAAGTTGCATATTTTTCTTTATTTTTAATAACAAAGTTCATAATCATATCATCGTTTTTAGAATCAAAATCAATAATTTTATCAATAATGGTTTTTTTAGTTATCTTTCCAGGAGTTGCAATTTTACCAAATTTTGCAACTTTCTTTAAATTATCAAGAGTAAGTTTTTTTAAAAAATCCTCTTTTTCTTTTTTAGAATTAAATTTCATATGCTATCCCCTTTTCATATCCTCTTCTTTCATAAGACAATAATACTCTTCCATCATTTCTTATGTCTTTGAAAGTTTTAATAAATTCAGGATTATTACGTAATCATTTATTTTCAGATAAAATATGGTATTTCAATAGTGGTAAAATAATGTGTTTTAGATATAACTGAACAACATCATTAGTAATTGATTTTCTATTTAAAAGACTAGCCATTTTCATACCAAGAACATCTTTTGATAAAAATACTTTAAGAATATTTTTAATAATATACATTTCATTATCTGATTCACTTTGATCATTATTGTAGAAAGATAAGAATCCATTTTTTAATAAGAAAAATAAGATTATTGTTGTATTATAGTCAATAACTTCATATTCTTTTTGATCAATCATCATTTCGAACGCTTTACCTTTTTTATTTCTTTCCTTATCGGCATCAGATAAATTTGAATTAAATGAAGCTAATTTTTTCTGATCTTCATATTCAGAAATTAAACGTTTTAAACCTGAAGTAGCTTTAACCATTGAAGGAGTTTGTACAGCAGAACCTAAACGAGAAACAGAAACAGTAATTTCTAGAGCTGGTCTTCTACCTTCATTGAAAACTGTTGTAGAAGTATAAATTTGACCATCAGTAATAGAAATTAAGTTTGTAGGAATATATCCTGAAATATCTCCGGCTAATGTTTGTGCAATTGGAAGAATAGTGATTGAACCACCACCAAATTTATCAGTAAATTTACCACATCTTTCAAGCAATCTTGAATGAGTAAAGAAGATATCCCCAGGAAAGGCTTCACGACCTGGAGCTCCACCAATTAAAAGCGAAAGTTCACGATAAGCATCAGCATGATTTGATAAATCATCTAAAACTAATAAAATATCATCACCTTGTTCTTGATAATATTCAGCAATTGAAGAAGCAATATAGGGAACAAGATATTTTGCAGTAGCAGTATCATCAGAAGCAGCAGTTAAAATAATTGATTTATGCATAACTCCTTTTTCTTGAAGAGTATTAAAAATTTCAACAACTTCCTCACGTTTTTTTCCAATAGCAACATAAATATTCTTAACATTAGATTTTGTTTGAGCAATCATGGCAGTAACAGCAATTGAAGTTTTACCAGTTCCTCTATCACCAATAATAAGTTCTTTTTGTCCTCTACCAACTGGTAATATTCCATCAATAGCAGATGTACCAGTAACTAATGGTTCATTTAGAAGTTCTCTAGCATAAATTGGTTTTGCTTCTGCAAACACATCTCTAGATTCAAGTTTTTTCACTTCTGTAATTTTGCTTTCTGAAAGCATTGGTATTCCATCAACATCGATTATTGATCCTCAATAATTATTGAAGATATCAGCTTTATATTGTTCACCTGTTGCATATGCTTTTGCACCAATTTGTAATGCATTGTGTGATTCCACTTTTAATAAAGCAACATAAGCTTTTATACTTGTAGCTTTAAGAACAATACCATTAACATTTTTACCAAATCTAATTTCTTCTAGAAATTGATAATTGTGTTCTCCCTCAATTGTAATAATATTATCTTTGATAGCTATTATTTTTAATTCATTTTGTTTTGTCATAAATACTCCTTTTATTTCCTTATCTCTCATGCTACTATTGATTTTAATAATACTTTTTTAGATACTTTGGTTGCTTCATCTTGATGTTGTAATAGTTTGAATACATTATTGTTGTTAGCGTAATTCTCTAATGAAAAGTAATTCGATAACTGATTGTATGCTTTTAACACTGGTTGGTTTCTAGATAATTCCAATATATCTTCTAGTTGTTCCAAGTTAACTGTTTTTGAATTTGAAAAATTCTTATAAATTTCTGCTAGCATTTTATCTGGAATCAAATCAAATTTACCATTTAACATAACTAAATCTCCAGATTTGTTAGAAACTCTCATTACATCTTCTGCCATAACAAAGTGTGTTTTTTGTTCGGCACCATCTATATTTTTGTCTCTATACTTTATCACTAAGGCTGCAACATCATAAATAGTTATAATATCAGTTGTACTGCCTTTTGAAATGAAATTATTTCCTAGCTTCAATTGAATTGGTTTGTAATCAATCGTTAGTATCGTTATATCAATTATGATTTCACTATCTCTTGAATAAATTGAATTTAGTAAGTCTGGATTTATAGAAGTGGTTAGCAATAATTTTCTATTATTTAAATTTTCCATTATTTCGCCGCCCCCCTATTGATATTGAAGAGAGGAATTTCTTCTTCTTCTCTAATTTTAAAGGCTGCATATAATAATACTGATTGTAAGGTCAAGTCTTCTTTTCTAGCTTTATTGTAAAGTAAGATTAGAGCTTCCTTTTGATCAGTTAATTTATGTTTCTTTTCTTCAAGTAAATGAAGTTCTAAATTATATTGCTCAATATCACTTATAACTTTAGTTTCATAAATTCCTTGTTTAATAATTGTTTTGGTTAATTGTTCATGTAAAACATAAATATCGGGATTCCATTCTGCTTTACCAATATTTATATTAGAAACCACTTGTTTGTGTCCTTCAAGATATTCATTAACATCTGAAGCATTATTTTTATCTTCTTCATCAAGACTTTTTCCTGAATTAGAATTAGATTTTATGGCAAAGTTTTCAAAAGGAAGAATCTGTTTAGAAATAATTCTGTCACTACTTTCTTTTGAAACCTGAGCTATCATTAACATTGCTTTATTAAATAAATTGTTTTTTATACCTATTTCAATTAATGCACTTATTCTTTGTGAAAATTCCTCAAAATCTTCGTAAGCCGAATATTCAAAATGTTCAATAACATTTAATTCGAGCTTTTGACACATAAGATTAACATTAGATCCAAATGTAACAATATAATCATCTGGAGTAACTTTTTCTAAAAGAATTTCCTCCATTTTTTTCAGCATATTTTTCGTATAAATATCCATTTTTTTTGGATCAACTAAAAAATAAATGGTTGAATTAACTTTATTTCTTGCAATAGCTTTAAAATTGCTTGGATTTTTGTCAAAAAAAGTTATACCTTTTTTGACAAATCAACGCTCTTCTATTTCATTAAGTAAACCTAAATTAGATTCCTTTAAACTTTGAATATTGTCTAATTTGTTTATTTCTTGTTTTAATAGTTGCAAAACACGTGTTTTAGATGTTTCAATATAACTAAGAAAAAATGATAGTTTTTCTGTTTTATCTCTAACTTCTTTTAATTTCATGCAACACTCCCTTTCTTATAATATAACTATTGAATTATTTTTTATTTTTTTGACTGCTTGCTAATGTTTGAACAAGTTTGTTAAAATTATCAGCTGATTTTTCATCAACAAATAAAGAAGTTATACCACTAATTCCTCTTACTAAAAGAGTTCCAGGGAAAAATTCAGCTTCATGACCGTTATTAAGAGCATTGTCTAATAATTTAATGAAAGAATCAATAATTAAATAATTATTACCTTCATCTTTAACTAAAGAAGTTCATTCCACAATTCCAATTGGAGGTAATAATTTAGGGTTTGCAATTGCTACTGGAATAATTTTAGATTTATCAAAACGAATAACATCAATAATTAAAATTGGATTTAGAACAACTGGATAACCTAAAACTATTTTTTTCATAACTGTATCTAAAAAGTTAGTTAAAGTTTTTTCAACTTCTTCAACAGGAATAATTACCCCATCATAAATATAAATATGTGTTTGTAGAACAAGATCCTTAATTGAGAATTTTGTATTTCTTTGTGAAATTTCATTGTAATTTCAAACTGATTTATTTAAAACCAAATTGTAACTTTCATATGAATCAATTGATGATAATGGTTTTGCATTCAAATCATTAAAATGTTCTTCTAAAGCATTAATCTTTTCAATTCTTTTTCTAGAATCCTCTTCAATTAATTCTTTTTCAGTTTTAACAACAGAGAAAGACATTTCTTTTGTTTGTGAAATAATATCTTCATATGATAAAGTTCCAGAGAATTTTTTTCCTTCTTGTGCAGACTTAGGTTCGAATGATACTTTATTGCCCAAATTATTATTTTGCTTATTGTCCTCTAAGTTTGTATTTTTATCTTGCATATAATTTCCTTTTCCAATTTTCAAAATTCTTTTAAATTCATAAATAAATTTTTTATATTATATCATAGATTTAATCTCATTCAACAAAACATTCTTTTAAATAAACAAAATATTTACAAACATTCAAGGTGCTGAAAAGAATTAGTAAATCTATTTAAATTATAAATTAAAAAAAAGAAAGAGAATGAAAAAGTATTATTTTAAAAAATTATAATAATTGTTTGATTTTAACTTTCTTTGCAGCAGTTCGATTTATTTGATATTTACCATGACCTACATTGACTGTTAATGAAAAATTTAATTCATCATTGGCTGATGAACTTACTGAAGTTATATCGATTGATATTGGTTTAATAGGTTCAATTGAATATTGTCTAAAAAATCTTGGAGGGAGAAACAAACCACCAGCAGTAGAGTTATTTAGTGTAACGATTTCATCAGCATCTTTTCCAATTATTACACC
>JBOFXM010000033.1:0-1734 GCA_051654165.1 Metamycoplasmataceae bacterium | reverse complement strand
AATTCACTAATTTCGACAAATAATGCCAAAATTTGTTTCTCTTCTAGATCTTGTTTATTTGGATTATGACTTTCAATTATGGCATTTGTTAGTTGCATTTGTTTAGATAAGATATCTTTAATATTCATTGCTAAATTATATATTATATATATTATTAAATATAAATGATTATGTAATTAAAAATAGAGTAATTTAATAATTATTTTATTATGAATTTTAAAATATAGTATAATGAAAAAGCAATTAATTAAAGCCCGAGTGATGAAATGGTAGACATAGGGGACTTAAAATCCCTGGTCCGTATTGGACGTGCTGGTTCAAATCCAGTCTCGGGCACCATATATAAATTATGCCAAACATTCGAAAGGATGTTTTTTATTCCATTGTTAATTTAGTATATTCACTAAGAATATAAGAAACAAATTTAGAAATACTTTCATGATAAATTATTAATTTTTGTCTCTCCTTTTCAGAAATAATTTCTTTTGATGAAGAGGTTATTTTTTCAATAGGAACTGCTTTAAAAAACATTTCATCACATATTTTTTTATCTTTAATATATGTGGTAATAATGTCTTTAAATTTTGTTTTTAGTAAAAAATCAATTGTTTCTCAATTGATATGAATTATTCTTGTGCCCAAAGAGCTTGAAACATAATCTTCATAAGAAATATTGACACCAGAATTCAAGAGCATTAAAGCTCTATTATTATTATGTTTAATTTCTTTCATATTAACAAAGAAAAATTTATCAGTTTCAGATGTTACTCATGTTTTTTCCATTAAGTTAGTAATAAGTTTAGTTGATTTATTTGCATAGTAATATGAAAGTACAGAAAAGACTACTGAAATAACAGAAAGCAAAAGACCAAACGTTCAAAGAAGAATGTCTTCTAATCTATATCCATTTACTGTTATAACTCTCATTAATTCTGCACTATATAAAACCATATTAATTAAAAATTATACATAATTATAATTCATTTAAGGTAAAATAATTAAATATGGAAAGCAAAATAATAAAAGTAATAATTGAAATTCCTGCAAATTCAAATATAAAATATGAATATAACAGAGAGACACAAAAAATTAGAGTAGATAGAATATTGAGAGATGGTTTCTTTTTTCCAGCAAATTATGGTTTTGTTGAAACAGCACTTGATTGGGATGGAGATGAACTTGATGTTCTAGTTTATTCAAGTGAAAAATTTTTTCCTGGAGTTGAAGTTGAAGCAAGAATAATTGGAGCCATGAAAATGATTGACGATGGAGAAACTGACACAAAATTAATCGCTGTTCATAATGATGATTATAGATTAGATCACATTCATACTCTAGAAGATATTGATCAAAATTGATTAATGGAAGTTGAGACTTTTTTCAAAACATATAAAAATTGAAAAAGAGAAGGTATTACTAAAGTTCCAGGATTTGAAAATGTTGATTGGGCATGAAGTGAATATAAAGAATGTCATGAATTAATGGTCAAATACGGACATTTACCCAAAGATGAATTTATAGAGAAAATGAAAAAGAAACATCCAGAAAAATATGAAATCTAAATAATAAAAACAAGAATTAATCTTGTTTTTTTATCTCAATTATTTTTAATTCATTTTTGAATTTATTAATTAATTCGACTGACCCTAATCATGATGAAGCTGCTGTAGCCATCCCAGCAGCGTTTCCAATAATAAATGATTCTTCAATATTATTTGTAGTAATATAATTTGC
>JBOFXM010000032.1:0-2898 GCA_051654165.1 Metamycoplasmataceae bacterium | reverse complement strand
CCATCTAATACTCTTAAAGAACGTTCAACTTCCACTGTAAAATCAACGTGACCAGGAGTATCAATAATATTTATTCTTTTATCTTTTCATAATGTTGTTGTTGCAGCTGAAGTAATTGTAATTCCACGTTCTTGTTCCTGAGCCATTCAATCCATTTGTGATTCACCAGTGTGTGTTTCACCAATTTTATGAATTTTATTAGTATGTAATAAAATTCTTTCAGTTGTTGTAGTTTTACCAGCATCGATATGGGCCATTATCCCAATATTACGGTAATCTTTAATTTCGAATTTTCTAGCCATATTTTTTCCTTTTATTTTTTTGTTTATTATTTTAATTTAATTAAATATCATCTAGGATAATTAATTCCTTTTTCAAATCTGTTTCATTATTAAAATTATTGTTTTCAATATGATAATTATTTGTAACCATTTGAAAATTACAAATAGGACAAGTATTTCTTTTTGCAAAAAGAATATATAACAAACCAAGTAAGCAAAATATTATAAATAACATTAATCCAATTATGATTTGCTCTTGACTATATTTAGGAATTCTTTTTTCCTCACAAAAATTACAATACATTGTAAATTATCATCTAAAATGAGCAAATGCTTTATTAGCTTCAGCCATTTTATGTGTATCTTCTTTTTTCTTAACAGAACCACCAGTTCCTTTAGAAGCATCAATTATTTCATTTGCTAATCTTAAATCCATAGTTTTTTCTGTTCTAAGTCTTGAATAGTTAATTAATCATCTAAGTGTAAGTGTTTGCTTACGACGAGCAGAAACTTCAGAAGGAACTTGATAATTTGTTCCACCAATACGTCTTGTTCTAACTTCAAGCTGAGGTGTTATATTTTCAACAGCCTTTTTAAATATTTCAATCGGTTCTTCATTTGTTTTTTCTTTAATAATTTCGAATGCTGAATATAAAATTGATTCAGCAGTTGATTTTTTCCCATCAAGCATAATAGTGTTAATTAATTTAGTAACTATTTTAGAGTTAAAAATTGGATCACTAAGTACTTCTCGAACAGGTGCTTTTCTTTTTCTTGACATATTTTTTTCCTTTCAAGATTATATTAATCACTTTTAATTTTGTACTTTTGGTTTTTTTGTTCCATACTTAGATCTAGATTTATTTCTATTATTTACTCCAGCAGCATCCTGTGTACCTCTAACAATAGTGTAACGTACTCCTGGTAAATCTTTTACTCTCCCACCTCTAATTAAAACAACAGAGTGCTCCTGTAAATTATGACCCTCACCAGGAATATAAGCAGTAACTTCCATTCCATTTGATAATTTAACCCTTGCATATTTACGCAAAGCTGAATTAGGTTTTTTAGGTGTCATAGTAGCTACCCTTGTACAAACACCTCTTTTAAAAGGAGATGGTTGAATTGTTGATTTTTTATGTAATGAATTGAATCCTAAAGAAAGTGCTGGTGACTTTGTTTTACGAATCTTTGGATTCCTTCCATCATTTACAAGTTGGTTTATTGTTGGCATTTATTTCCTTTATATATCTACAAAATATAATCGTAGTTTATAAATTATACAACAACCTACCCTAGTGTATCGAAAATTATTTTTTAATTATTTTTTGGTTCAATATCAATGCTATCATGTGAATTATTATTATTTTCGTCAGTATCATCTTCTAATGTTTGAGTAACCGATAAAATTATTTTGATTAATTCAGGTTTGCTCATTTCTTCAATGCCAGAAATTGATAATTTGTCAGCAATTTTTCTTAATCCTTCGATTGACATTTGTTCTAATTTAGTATATTCAGGATCATTTTTAATTTCAACATTTTCATCAACAGGAGGTGTTGTATCAATTGGATTTTGTTGCATTTGTTGCCCAAATGGAAAACCAAATGGTGATTGAAAACCGTTTCCCATTTGTCCCTGATTTGCTTGATAGAAAGCAGCAATTTCTTCTTGTCTTTTAGCAATAAAGAACGATCTTTTAATCTTTTTAACATGTCTAGCCAAAAACAATCACACTGGTATTGATAAAAGTGGTAATAGAAAATAAAAAACCATAAAGGGATTACTAAAATAAGTTCCAATATTAGAGTTATTAATTACTAAATTATTGAATATGATAAAGAAAGAATAAAATGTTTGAAATCCAAGATAAAATGAAGAAAAAGAATCCAATTTCTCAAATGACTTCATTTTGTAGCAATTATAAATTGAATATATAAAGGCAAATGAACTCAAAAAAAGAGCAACTGTTCAAGTAATGGACGTGATAGTTACAGTGGTGAATAATCTTTTTGCTTCTTCATCTTTATTATTTGTAAAAAGTGTCTTAAAAAATGTTATTAATGAATCTTCAGAAACGTATAACATTATTACATAAATTAAATTAATCAAAAATAAAACAACTAATGAGGCTGCAAAAGCAATAATTCATCATCTATATTTCTTTTCTTCTTCTCAGAGTTCACTAACTTTTTTAATGTTCGCTGTATTCATAGCTTCTGGAAACATATAACTCCTTTTTATTTATAAATATTATATTTATTATTATATCAAAATAATCCTCAAACACTATTATTGATTCAACTTTTATTTTTTGACAAAATTATTATGATTCCAAGTCGATATTGTCAAAAAATTCATTTGGAAGGGGAGATTCAATTTCAATAAACTCACCAGTTATATGAATGAAAGATAATTTATATGCATGCAATCTTTGATTGAATGAATCAAGATGTTTTCCATAAACAGGATCTCCAACAATGGGAAAATTAATATATTTTAAATGCACTCTAATTTGATGTGTTCTTCCTGTTTCTAATTCACAACGCACTAATGTAAATTTAGGATAAATTCTTTCAGGATATACATGTGTGGTAGCATTTTTGGAATTTAATTT
>JBOFXM010000031.1:0-1936 GCA_051654165.1 Metamycoplasmataceae bacterium | reverse complement strand
CCAGGAGGCGTTGTTGAAGGTTCAACAGCTCCATATATTTGATGTAATTCAGTATTTGTAACACTTAAACGAAATTCCATTTTATTTGTAGCAGAAGCATCAAATACATCCACATTTAGCTGAGTTATTTCAAATCAAGAAAGAGTATTTGAAGTTCTAACTTCTAATTTAACCCCTCTATTTCTTCAATATGCAATATCAAATACATTACCTTCACTAATTATTCTAACAGCATCAGATTGAAGTCCTTCAGCTTGTAAAGAGCTTGCTCAATTATCTAAAACTCTTGAATTAGTTCTTACAAATTTACCTGCAGGAACAATTGTTGATGTACTAGGCGCTAGTAAAAAGAAGTTGCCAATTGTTCCAGTTGCATGATCATAAATTTTTACTGCATCTCTGTTTCATGAAAAATGAACATTTCCGATAATATCACCTGATGGACCAGTTCCTGTTGGAAGATACATTCTTGCATAGATATTCATTTCAGATAATAAAATATCATTACTTATAGAATAATTAGTAATTGCTGTTTTGAAAGAACTAAAATCATTTCAACCAATAACCAAACTATTTGCTGAAGGCCCTAAAGCATATTGTAAAGCTAATCCATTTTCAAGAGCAGGAGGTGTCATATTAGAATTAGCTCTTCATCTTCAAGGTGACATTCCCACAATATTTTCATTTTCACGAAAATCAACATTGAAAGAAGTTAGTAAATGATCTGTTAAATCTAATGATCCTCTTCAAACAATAGAATCTCATTGAGCAAGAGTGAAACCATAAGCAGGTGTTGCTGAAGGCCTCAATCTTATTGCCATTGATACTTGATTACCAAGTAAAGAATTAGTATTAAGAAATGCATTTGAATTAATTGTAGTAACACTATTAGGAAGATTAATTGCTGTAATTCCAGAACCTTGAAATGCATTACCTAGAATTCTTTGTAATACTGAATTATCCTCAAAAGTTATTGTTCTTAAATTAAAAGTATTAAGAAATGCATTATTTGTAATAACATTTACTGCTGCAGGAATAAAAATTGATTCGATTGTTGTATTATTTGCAAAAGGTGCAAAAGCAGGATCGGTTGAAAATGGTCCAATTTGCTCAACATTAGGTGCTCAAGTATCTCAATCCGCTTTTGTAATGTTTGTTAAAAGATGTCAACCTAAATCAATTACTATATCTCTAGTTAAAACTGTTCCTAAAAATTGAGATGCTCTTCATTCAATACTATTTCATTGTGTTTGTGTGAAACCATATAAAGGTGTTATTGAACCTTGTCTTAGATTTGATGGCAATGATATCTTAGTTAAAGAAGTACCAAGAAAAGCATTAGCATGTGCTGATGTTACTGAATTAGGAATATAAATTTCAGTCAATAAAGGTGTTGTATGCATAAATCTTTCAGGAAGATTTATTAATTGAGAATTTGGAGCAAAAGTAAGTGATGTTAAATTTGGCATACTATTAAATGCATAAATTCCTAATGTACGAACAGCAGCCGGAATAGCAAGTGATGTTATTTTTGATCTTTCAAATGCAACTCTATCAATAAGAGTAACCGTTTCAGGGATTGTAAAATTTAGTAGACCAGTATTAAAAAAAGATCTTAAACCAATTGTTTGTAAATTTGAACCTGGCTCAAAAGTTACAGACTCTAAATTAATTGTATTTAAAAAACTATTAGTATTTATAACTGTAATTCTAGCTGGAATAACAATATTTTTAAGAATTTCATTACCATCAAAAGCACCCTGTGCATTAGTACTAATCATGTTTACATTTGGAGCTTCTACATTCCAATCTGCAAGTGTAATTATTTCTTTTTGATCTCAACCTAAAGATATTACAGCAGCTTGAGTTAAAATAGTTCCAAGAAATGATCCGCCTCTTCATTTAATATTATCTCATTGTGTTTGTGTGAAACCAT
>JBOFXM010000030.1:0-1962 GCA_051654165.1 Metamycoplasmataceae bacterium | reverse complement strand
ATGTTGTGATCAGTAAATGCGGCAAGTCTAACGCCAAATTTATATAGTCTTGAAACAGCATCATGCACGGATTGTCATTTAACTGAATCACCATTTTGAGATGAAGCATATGAATGTAGATGTAAATCTACTCTCAATGGAGTCTCCTTATTGTTTTTTTGGTTATTGCCTCAATTGGATTAATAATTAATTTGCCATCTTAATTAATAATCCAACCCTTTATGCGGATAACCTATTTTTATTATACATTATTTTCTTATTTATTATTTGATTTTAATCAATGTTTGTTTTATGGTATTTAGTTCGACAGTCGAACCGATTCCAATTGTTACAATTGGCAAAGTATGTGCAAAATCAAAATCAGCAATAATTGGAATTTTTAAATCATATATAAAATTACTAATAAAATCGATATAGCTTGTTCCATTAGAAATTTCTTCAAATCCTTCACATTTTCCAATAATTAAACCACCAATTTTATGTAAAATTCCACTGTTTCTTAATGAAGCTAAATTTTTTTCTACTTTAGCCAAATTCAAATTATCACTTTGACAAGTATCTTCGAAAAACAAAATAGTTTTATGATTAATTTCTGGAAAATATTTTGTCCCTAATAATGGAATAAAAGTATTTAAATTTCCTCCAATAATTATTCCTTCTATCACTCCTTTAATAATAGTTACCATTTTATTTTCTAACATTTTTTTATTTGCTACAGGTTCTAAATTTGTTCATGGTATAAATTGTGATGTATATTTTTTTGGTAAATCAATTAATCCTAATTTATCATTTATGCAATTATCCATTAATGTTTTAATGTGAAATTCATTAATATCTTGTTGGTTATCAAATCCAACAATGAAAGAAGAACCAAAATAAGTTTTCTTTTTAGTTATTGCATAAATTGCTAATATTAAAGCAGTAGTATCACTATGTCCTATTATTTTAATATTACTTTTTGCAATTTTTTCATAATCCAAATATTCCAATATTGATGATGTGTTATTTCCTCCAATTGATGAAAGTAAAATATCAATATTTTCATTTGCTATTAAATCATTTATTTCTTTAGCTCTTTCCATTGGAGATCCTGTTGTATAACCATTATTAGTAAATGCTAAATTACCATATATTATTTTAAATCCATTATCATTAAATAATTTTTCAGCTCTTTTTGCTTTTTCAGGAAAAATGGAAATTATTGGTGTTGCAACACTATAAATACCGATAGTTGTTTTATTTTTTTTCATTTATTTATTATACAAATTATCTCTGGCAATTCGGGCAATAATATGTTCCTCTTTTATTGATATAACCTTTTACGATAAGTTCATTACAATTGATACATTTTTTTCTTGCTCGCCCATAAACATTTAGATAGCTTTGAAATGATCCAGCATGAGTGTTATCAAAAGTGAATGAAGAAACTGTTGTTCCATTATTTTTTACTGCAAGTTTTAATATTCTTTTAGATTCATTGACAATTTCTTGACATTCATCTCATGTTAATTCACCTGCAATTTTAAATGGAGAAATTTTTGCACTAAATAATATTTCACATGCATATATATTCCCAATTCCAGAAACAATTGCTTGTTCTAATAAAACAGTTTTAATTACTTTTTTTGATTTTTGAATTTTTTCATATAAATAATCAGCATTAAATTTTTCACTTAAAGGATCCATGGCAATTTTAATTAATTCATTTGAATTTCTGAAATCTTTTGTTTTATAAATTGTAAAGGTTCCAAATTTTCTAGTATCATGATAACAAAGATTAATTTTCTCAAGTGTAAATATTAAATGAATGTGCTTGTCAATAATGGGATCATTTAAATTTTTGATTCAGTATTTTCCTTCCATTCTTAAATGACTAACCATAACATGATCATTACTTAAATAAAAAATTAAATACTTTCCTAATCTTTCAACTTTTTCAATTCGGGAATTTATAAGTGTATC
>JBOFXM010000029.1:0-1088 GCA_051654165.1 Metamycoplasmataceae bacterium | reverse complement strand
CTACTGCATGTGTTCAAATTGTTTGAACTCATTGTAAAGGAACAACATATCCATCTGGATATAAAGCAACTCAATACACTAACATAACTAATGATATGTAAGCAGTAACTGCAATCATAATTGTATTATTTCTAAAAGGATTCTTTTTACTGAAAAATGTAAATCCTAACATAAATAGAAAACAAGAGAAGTTAGAAACACATGTAAATGTCGATCATATTACAAAAATTGATTGATATTTAAGACTGGCATAATAATCTGCTTCAGTAAAACCTGGTTTTAATTCAACACGATCGATTGGATGTATTTGTTCAGGAGGATAAACATATTCAATTATTATTAAACAAAGAATTGTAGTAACTATTGTAACTAATAAAAGAAAGTAACCAAATATTGTATTCCAAAATAATGCATCTCTTTTGCCTTTGCCAGTCAATCCATTTTTAAAACTAATAAATGACATTTGCAATTTTTCATCTCTATCTTGCATGTTGTAATCTAAAAATTGATGATATAATCTTTCCTTCATTCCAATATAAATTGTGTATGGAAGCATTAACCAAGTAAAAATACCAATTGAACCAATATAATATTTTTTATATTTTGTTTCTTCCATTTTTCAAATTTGCAACAGAATAGCAATAGTCATTGCAATACATATTACTAAAGACAAAACTTGCCACATTCTTGAAGCCTCAACAGAAACTGGTAATAAACGATCAGAATTTCCTGTTCAATCTATTGGATCTTGCAAGTAACTTGAATCGTATTTAATTCAATCTTGAAAACTATTAGCAAGCAATGTAATTCCTGTTATGGCAAATATTGCCATTATAATTGAATACATTGTTATTTTTGATATTTGTTTATAATTCATAACACAAAATTTTATACTATTTTTTTAATAAAACGTCAATTTTATTAAACTAAATAAATATTTTAAATGGCTGCTCTCATTCGTTCATTTGTTTTTTTGTTAACTAAATATGCAAAGGTTCAAAAACAAAAGAAAACGAATACAAATAATGCTGCTAATCCAAAGAAACCAAGAATCATTAAATAATTACCAGTTTTTGTTACACCTTGAA
>JBOFXM010000028.1:0-1614 GCA_051654165.1 Metamycoplasmataceae bacterium | reverse complement strand
AAAGCCATAGGTTTTATTATGTGAAGAGTTGCATTTGTTGCATAGCATGTTCTAATAATATTACCAGTGTTAGGTGGTATTTCTGGTTGGTATAAAATTATATTAATCATAAATTGAATTATATATTGTAATAATCTTTTTATTCTTTATAATTATATAAAACTAACTTTAAAGAAAAGAGATAACATCATGAAAAAAGTTGAAAAAGAAAGATACTTGTTTGCTATTGATTTGGATGGAACTGTTTTATCTAATTCAATAACAAATGAAATTCATCCAAGAACGCTTGAAGCGATTAAAATGGCAAAAGAACAAGGTCACATTGTTTGTATAATCACAGGTAGACCATGAGTTTCAACAAAAGAGATATATGAAAGACTTGAATTGGATACCATTGTAGGAAATATAAATGGTGCTCATATTCATAATCCATGTGATCCTTTTTTTATTGATTATATTAGGTATGTTAATTTAAATGAGATGCTTTATATTATTAGTGATAAAAAGATAAAAAATCTTACTAAAAATTATGCAATTGAAGGACCAGGATGAGTTCAAATTGATAAACGAGATAAAGAATTGGAACAAATTTTTGGTTTTAATAAATTACCAAAATTTACAGTAGGAATTGATTTAAGTAAAATTCCATTAAAACCTATTGGCGTGGTTCTAGATATTGATTTTCAACATTCTGATGATGTTGAAATTATGAATGATGCTATGAAATTGAAAAGATATCTTGATCGAAAATATGGTGATTTAGCAGAATTTAATTACTGATCAAAAGGTGATGATAATTCTAAAATATTTGATATTACAGCTCTTGGAGTTTCAAAAGCAAAAGTTATCTCATTATTAACAAGATTTTATGATATAAAAGTTAAAAACACTGTAGCAATTGGTGATGGTTTTAATGATATTTCAATGATGAAATTAGTAGAACATTCTGTTGCAATGGCAAATGCTGATGCAAATGTTAAAAAATATGCTAATACAGTTTCTGAATTGTCAAACAAAGAAGGTGGAGTTGGTGAGTTCATAATTAATTTTTTAAATAATTTAGAGAATAAATAATATAATAGTATTACTTTTACAAGTTCAAGGGATGAAAATGACAAAAAAAACAACTAAAAAACCAACATCAAAAAAAGAAGTGAAACCAATAGAATTTCTTGAATATGCTGATGGTATTTTTGATAACAAAAATGTAATTGGAGTTGATGAAACTGGTGTAGGAGATTATTTAACTCCTTTAGTGGCTTGTGGAGCCTTTGTGGAATATTCAAATATTAGTAAAATTAAACAATTAGGAATCACTGATTCAAAAATTATGACTGACAAAAAAATATTAGAAGTGTTTCCTAAATTAAAAGAACTTTTAAAATATAAAGTTAGTCATTTAACTCAACAAGGTTACAATAATTTAAACAAATATATGAATGCAAATGAATTAAAAATGTTCCTACATATGAAATCAATCAATCATCTTGAATTAAAAGAAAAAGTTAATAGTGATATGACAATAATTGATCAGTTTAGTAATGAAGCAAGTATTGTAAAATATTATACTTCATTAGTAGAAGGTAAGTTAAGTGCTGATTCATTTGTTAAACC
>JBOFXM010000027.1:0-1128 GCA_051654165.1 Metamycoplasmataceae bacterium | reverse complement strand
ATCTTTTATTAATTCTTTTAATCCAAATTGAGAACCCAAACAATCTCCATCTGGATTAATGTGATGAAAGATAACTATCGATTTATATTTAAGAATAAGACTTTCAATTTCTTTTAAATTCATAATATATATTTTAACTTAAATAAGTATGAAAATTATATTTATATTTGATATAATTTGTAAATAAATTATCTTAATTCGTCGCAATAAAAATGAATGATTCAATGGATTGAAATGGAGATGTATGTCTAATATAAAATTTTTCGCATTAGGCGGTTTAGATGAAAATGGTAAGAATTCTTATGTTCTTGAAGTAGATGGAGATATATATATTGTAAATGCTGGTACTAAAATTCCAATTTCAGCTTCTCATGGAATAGATACATTAATTCCCAATTTTTCTTATCTTGAAGATAATGCAGACAGAATAAAAGGTTTATTTATTACTGATGTACAAAATGAATCATTTTCAGCATTACCATGATTATTGATGATTGTTCCTAAATTAACTATTTATTGTTCGGATTTTTCAACCTTTTTAATAAATGAGAGAATACCAAAATATGATATAGGAAAACCCCAATATCAACTTAAAACCATCAATCCAAATGGGGAAAAAATTGGTTCTATAGTGGTTGAACCAATTGAATTAGCAGGTGCTTTGCCTGGCACAATAGGATTTAATTATAAAACTAATGATGGAAGCATTATATTTATGTTTAATTTTGTGGTTGATGATTTAGGAGTATATGGTAAAACAAATATTGAAAAAATCAAAGAAGACAATCCTAAAATTTTAGCCTTGATTATGGATTCTGGAATGTCAAATTTCAATGGTATTTCTAGTCAGCATATTGATATAAAAAATCTACTAGGAGATAAATTTGATTCTATAAAGGATGATGAAAGAATCATCATTGGTTCTTATGATCATGAAATGTCCTCATTGCAACAAATTTTGGATTTAGCATTAGTGCATAATAGAACAGTAATCACCTATGGAAGAATATATCATCAACTTTTGGAATTTTTAATAAGTTATAATCCTAATTTAAAATTACCTAAAATAGTTGATTATAGAAAAATAAAAGATGAAAAAAGCTGTGTGATAATTGTTACTGGAACTGT
>JBOFXM010000026.1:0-3571 GCA_051654165.1 Metamycoplasmataceae bacterium | reverse complement strand
TCTTTCGCAATCTTTTCAATAGTAGAGCCCAAAATTTTTTCATGATCAAGACTAATAGATGTAAACACTGTAATATCAAAATTTAAGTAATTAACAATATCTTTTCTTGCACCTATTCCTGCTTCAAAAATGGCAATATCTATTTTTTTAGTTTCAAAGTAAGCAAGACATGCTAAGAATACTAATTGAAAAAAACCAAATGAATAATTAGGGAAAGCTATATAAATATCCATCATATGATGTTGAACATCAATGAATGAAATATCCATATTATTAATTTTAATTCTTTCTTCGAAATTAAAAATATGAGGGGAAGTAAATAATCCTATTTTCTTACCATTATTAATTAAATTATCATTTAAATATTTTGAGACACTTCCCTTTCCATTTGTCCCAACTATATGAATTTTTTTATAATTCATTTTTCAACCAAGAGTCTTTACAATATTTTTAAATTCTGAAAGAGATATTTCTCCTCTTAATTTAAATAGTGAATCTTCAAGCAATGCATTTATTTTATTTTCCATATTATTTCCTAAAATCAAAATAAAAAAGCATAATCAAGCGGATGCAACAATTATTTATCAATAAAGAAAGTTTTGAACTCTACTCCCATTCCAAAACCATTCATAATTGTCTGCTCTTTTATTATAGATATGACAATTATATCATTAAAGATTCTTGTTAATAATTAATTATTTTTAAACGTTTCAGAACTATTTTTTTTCATTATCATCATTATATTCAGCATAACTTTCATACTGATTGTTATCTTGATTTTCTTCATGATATTCGAATTGATTATCTACAACTTGTTCAATCTGATTTTCTTCTTGATATTCAGATTGCTTTTCTGAAGTAATGCCATTTTTAATCTCAATCAAATGTTCTGTCAATGATATATTTTCATTTCTCAAATTTTCCACCTCTAAAGAAAATTCATTAATCCTTTTCTCGTACTCCATATAATCTAAACAAATTTTATCCAAAAACATATCGACTTGTGTTGGAGAATAACCATTAATTACTGTTTCAAATTTCTTTTCAACGATTTTTTTATAATTTAATTTCATATTGATAATAATTATACATTTAAAAAAATCTATAAAAAATATTTTTATGTCAATATAATTAAACTTATGAAAATGTATGATATTTTTATTGATTTCGAATGTATATCTGGAATGTTTGCTAGAAAAATTAATAAATCTTTTAATCAAATACCTCTATCTTATACAATGGGATATCGTAATAAAAAAAATGAAATTACAACAATCTTTGAGATTTTTGATTTTAATACTCAAGATTTACCAATGAATAATAATCTGGTGATTTACATTCTAGAAAATTTTTGTAAAAGCATAATTACTAATATTAAAAAATTAATTAGAAAAAGAGGAACGTTAGATATTGGTGAAATAAATTTTATAGGTTGAAATCCATTATTAGAGAAAAATTTGTTAGAATCAATATTCCAAAGAAACATAAATGTAAATTCATTAATAAGAACTTGTTTTGAAGAAGATCTTATTTCTTCTAAAAGAGATATTTCCCTTTCCAAAATAACTAAAAGAGGTTATAAAGACAAGGAATATTTTTCAAAATTTAGAAAACAAATAAACATTGTTTTAACCCCAGAAGAAATCAAAAAATATAATCTAAATCATAATGGTGCAATTGCTTCATATGCAGGCTTTGTTCTTTATAACATTATCAAAAAAACTAGAAAAACTAAATATCACATTTATATGGATCCTAAAATATTACAAGAAGAATTAAAAGAATATGCAATTGATGATATTAATAGAATGTATTATTTTGTTGATAATTTACCAGAAATAAAAGTAACGATTAAAAGATTGAAAATAGTTGACGAATTGAAAAAAGATATAAATAACAATACAAGATTATTAGCATTACTTTCTACATTCAATCCCAACATTAGAGTTAAAGATTTAATAAAAAAATTGGAGAAGGAAAATATGGCAGCCAATAAAAAAATTCCTCTATTTGAAGAATAATTTATATTATAAATATTTTTTTTATTGCATCCCAAACATTGAAGGATCAAAGTTACCATTAAAGCCTTTTGACATTCCCTTTAAACGTTTTTTCATAGAATCAAATTCAGCAATTAAGTTATTGTATTCCTGAGCGGTTCTCCCAGAACCTTTTATAATTCTATTTTTTCTAGAAGCATTTTTTAATAAACGAGGGTCTTTTCTTTCAGCGGCAGTCATTGAGGAAATTAGAATCTCAAATAACTCAATTTTACTTTCCGCTTTAGAAATTTTACTTTCATCGATTTTGACTGTTCCAGGAAGCAATTTAATAATTTTAGAAAGTTTTCCCATTTTTCTTACTTGTTTTAAGTTATCCAGAAGATCATCTAAATCAAATTCTCCCTTCATCATTTTGTTTAACATTTTCTTGCCAGCTTTTTCATCAATAACAGATTCTGCTTTTTCAATTAAAGTTAAAACATCACCCATTCCTAGAATACGTTCAGCCATTCTTTCAGGATGAAATAAATCTAAATTATGTACTTTTTCTCCGGTACCAATAAATGAAATTGGAACATTCAACAAATATCTAATTGATAAAGCAGCTCCACCACGAGCATCAGAATCAAGCTTAGTAATTATTGAACCAGTCAGTTTTAAATATTCATTAAAAGTTGTTGCAACATTAATAATGTCTTGTCCACTTAATGCATCTGCCACAAAAAGAATTTGATTAGGGTGTGCAAGTTTTTTAACAAGAACTAATTCATTCATAAGTGCTTCATCAATAGATAAACGCCCAGCAGTATCAAGAATAACTAAATCATATCTTTCTTCTCTTGCTTTATTTAAAGCTTTATCAATAATTTCTTCAACAGGAAAATTAGTACCCATTTCAAAATAATCTACCCCAATTGCTTTTGCCAATGTTACTAATTGTTCAACAGCAGCAGGACGATAAATATCTCCAGCAACCAATAAAATTTTTTGTGCTTGTTTTTTTGTTTTATAATAATTAGCTAATTTAGCAACAGTAGTAGTTTTTCCACCACCTTGTAAACCAGTCATCATAATAATATAAGGTTTGGAATCTAATTTAATTTCCTTAGTAGTTTTACCTAGAATATCAATCAATTCTTCTTTAACAATTTTAACCATTTGTTGTCCAGGATTAAGTTGTGACATTAAGTCTTGTCCAATTATTTTGGCTTTGACATTGTTGATGAAATCCTTGACAACTTTTAAATTAACATCAGCTTCTAGTAAAGACATTTTAATTTCACGAGTCACCTTTAAAATATCCTCTTCTTTTAGAGTAGTTTTCTTGTTTGCCTCATTCAAAGTTTTTTGAAGTCTTTTACCTAAAAAATCTAGCATTTTTACCTCCTTTAAAGATAAATAATTATTGATAATTATATCATTCTTATAATTACAAATATTATATTAATTTTTATTCTTTAATTAAATTAATTATTTATTTAAAGATGATCAACAAATTTAACATCAAAATCAATTACACCATTATTAATAGTAGCCAATATATATGAAGCCTTACTTCCGCCTCTTGG
>JBOFXM010000025.1:0-8397 GCA_051654165.1 Metamycoplasmataceae bacterium | reverse complement strand
TTATTGTAAAAAATTCTTCATATTCAAAAGGAGTATCAACTCCTGATCTAATGAATATCTTAAATTTTGGTAAACTTGAATCCTCCTCATCTGGAAATGCTGAGTATTCCATATTATCTTCTTCAAAAGGTTTAAAAATATATTCAACTCCTGCTCTTGAAGCAGTATCTTTAAATCTATTTGGAATATTAAATGTAAATGCATTATTACGATAATTTTCGGCAACCGTTCCAACTATTCCTTCAGGCTGATTTTCTGGTCTTGTATAACTAAATGCTTCACCTAAATTTGTATTAGCTTCATCTTTAATAAAATTTTTAACTTTAGATACATAATCATCAATTCCCATTTCAATTGGGAATCCATCTATTTCAAATTTCAAAAATGTTTGACTGAAATAATTTTGATTTAAATTACCTTTATAAAAATCAACATTAATAATTAATTTAGAAGGAATTTGTGGATTCTGTGAAACACTTGTTACATTTCAATTAACATCTTTTAATTGTTCAATTGTTAAATTTGAAACAATATCAGATACTTCGATATTTTTTGCAAAAATCCCTTCTTTAATAGTTTTGTCTTTTGGGAAATCTTCATAAAATTCTTTTTTTAATGAAATTGAATCTTGAAAAAGATTGATTACACTTCTAACATCTGATTCTTCTTGTGTTTTTTTGAATCCATATAATCCCGCACCATAAATGACAATATAATCTTCTACTCGATTTTCACCTTCACCTTTTCCGAATCATATTTTAACTTCAATAGAAGATGAATTATAATTACTAGGATAAATGTCAAAATTTTGATCATTTGTATTTTCATTATATTTTTTTATATAAACATCAATTCCGCTTTTATCTGTATAAAATTTAACTTTACTTGGAAGTTCAAATTTAAAATAATTATTTATATATGCTTCATTTACCGTCATATCTGAATAATCAGTGATTTCAGTGTCTCCATTCATTAATTTTATCGATTTATCGAAATCAGCTGTTGTAATGAAATCTCGATCACCAATATTTCCAATAAAATTAGATATTGTAATTGAATTTTTAAATTTTTGAGTCAGCGTTGTTTGCAAAGATTGAACATAACCAGTTCCATACCCCAAACCAACACCAATAGCTACAGATCCAGTTAAAGCTGTCATTGCAATAATTTTCATTTTTTTATTAATCATAAAAATAATTATATATAAAATATTGAATATCAATTTCAAATATATTTATCAAATAGTAATTAATCATGATAATTGTAAATTATTGTCTTGTGGTATAATTGTTTTATAAATTAATAAAATATTTAAAAAAAGGAAAAATAAATGACATCATTCACAGCTAAAATTATAGATCCAGTTGGTTTACATGCAAGACCTGCATCAATAACAGTTGCCATTGCTTCTAAATTTTCATCTGATATAAAAATAAATGCAAATGGAAAATCAGGTAATTTAAAATCTATTATGAATATAATGGCACTAGGTGTTAAAGCCGGAGAAGAAATTACGATTGAAGCCACAGGTTCAGACGAGCAAGAAGCAATCAATGCGATCCAAGAAGAAATGAAGAAAAATAACCTTATCTAAAAGGTTATTTTTAATTTATAATTAATAAAAATGATAATTAATATCATTATTTAAAGTCATTAAGGAGAACAATATGAAGAAAACGAAAATACTAAAAGGGATTAGTGCATCTCAAGGAATAGCAATTGGAAAAGTTTTCGAATTAAAGCATATTGAACTTAATATTGTAAAAGAAAATGCTGATCCCGAAATAGAAATTCAAAAAGTTGAAACTTCGATCAATGCCTCAATTAAAGAAATTGAAAAAATCAAAATTATTGCCGTAAAAAATCTGGGTGAACATGAAGCCACTGTTTTTGATGCACATATTCAAGTTGCTACAGACCCTGCCATTAAAGATGAAATTATTTCATTAATTAAATCTGAAAAATGTAATGCTGAATATGCATTAAATTTAGTTTCTGAAAAATATATTAATATGTTCCAGGATATGAATGATGCTTACATGAAAGAAAGAGCAGCAGATATTAAAGACGTTTATACAAGAATTATTCATAATGTTTTAGGAATCAAAACACCTGATTTAACATCAATTAATGAAGAAGTAATTATTGTTGCCTTTGATTTAACACCTTCAGAAACATCACAACTTAATAAAAAATATGCTAAAGGATTTGCGACTGATATTGGTGGAAGAACTTCTCATTCAGCAATTATGGCAAGAAGTTTAGAAATTCCCGCTGTTCTTGGATTGAAAACAATTACAGATGAAGTTGTAGATGGAGATATGATAGCTATTGATGGTGATTCGGGAGAAGTATTCATTAATCCAGATCAAGAATTAATTAAAGAATTAGTCGAAAGACAAAAAAAATCTGAAGCTGAAAAAACTAGATTAAAAGCTTTTAAAGGAAAAAAATCTATAACCAAAGATGGTAGACATGTCGAAATAGCTGGTAATATTGGTTCTCCTGAAGATGCTCATGGAGTTATTGAAAATGGTGGAGATGGAATTGGTTTATTTAGAAGCGAATTTTTATATATGGATAGTGCCGATTGACCAACTGAAGAAGAACAATATCAATCATATTCTTTAGTTCTAAAGAATATGAAAAATGAAAAAGTTATTATTAGAACTCTTGATATTGGTGGTGACAAAACTCTTAAATATTTTACCTTTCCTGAGGAAATGAACCCTTTTTTAGGTTATAGAGCTATTAGGCTATGCTTAGATAAGCAAGATATTTTTATTACTCAATTAAGAGCGCTTATTCGTGCTTCGGAATTTGGTAAATTAGGAATTATGTTCCCTATGATCGCAACGATTGATGAATTTAGACAAGCAAGAGCAATTTATGACAAAGTATATGAAGATGTTTTAAAAGAGAATCCTAATATTTCTAAAGAAATTGAAGTTGGAATGATGGTAGAAATCCCTTCCGCAGCAGTTCATGCAGAAGTATTTTGTAAATATGCAGATTTTGTTTCAATTGGTACTAATGATTTGATGCAATATTCAATGGCTTCTGATAGAATGAATGAAAATGTTGCTTATTTATACCAACCACTTAATCCTTCAATCATTAAATTGATCAAAATGACAATTGAGGGAGCACATAAAGCTGGAAAATGAGCTGCTATGTGTGGAGAAATGGCTGGAGATATGGATGCCATTCCTTTGTTGGTTGGAATGGAACTTGACGAATTTTCTATGTCAGCATCTTCAATTTTACAAGCACGTGAATTAATAAGTAGAATCGATACAAATGAAGCTAAAAAAATGGTTGATGAAGTAATGTTTGCCGATAATGAAGAACAAGTTAAAGTAATTTTAAAAAAATACAAATTTTAATATATAATTTATATATTAAATATGCGAGTGTAGTTTAATGGCAGAACTTCAGCCTTCCAAGCTGACTATGAGGGTTCGATTCCCTTCACTCGCTCCAAATCATTTTGTGAATGACCAAAAAGAAAAACTAACATATAATTTGTTAGTTTTTTTTCGTAAAATTTCCTTGAATATTATGAAATTATGTTTTTTTATTTAATTATGATATTTTAAAAACATATATGTATATGGAAATGAAATTACAAAATGATTCCTTGGATTGTGGACTAGTTGTTATTCAAACTCTTCATAATTATTATTATGATAATTGAATAGCGATTAATAAATTAAAAGAAAAAGTTAATTATGGCCCTGCTGGTTTAAACCTTTTGGAAATTTCTAATCTTGGTAATGATTATGGTTTATTATTAGAAAGTTTTGAAGGTGATTTTGAATCATTAATTGGTTTAGAAATATCTGAACCTATTGTTACAATAATAAATCAAGATGGAATAAATCATTATGTAATAATTACTAAGATTAAAAATAATAAAATTCATTATTATGATCCTGTTTTTGGGAAAAATATTTTGGACTTTTCTGCATTTAGCAAAATTTTTCAGAACATTTTAATAGTTGTTTCAAAAACTTCATATCAATTCAAAAAAGAAATAGAAAAGGAACAATTATTTTATACTGATTTTAAAATTACTATCTTTATCATAATTTTAAATCTTATAATACTAGGACTAACATTTGTATCAACGTTTTATTTTAAAATAATTTTAGATACAGTTATTCCTGGAGCAATGCTTGAAGGATTAAATTATATTACACTAGTCTTTATTTTTATTAGCTTTATTAGAGTTGCTTCAATATGTTTTAAATCACTAATTGTTAGAAAAATTGAAAACAAAATAAATTACACATATATAAATTCATATTTCAATAAATTATATTTTTGCAATATTTCGAAATTAGAAAAGATTTCCAAAAGTGATCATTTAAGAAGAGTGGGAACAATACAAAATATTTCTTCATTCAAGGCCAATTATATTTTTACAATATCTAGTGAAATAATAACATTTATATTTTCGGCATCAGTATTAATTTGAATATCTCCAAAAGTTTTTATAGTCGTTGTAGTTTTATCCCTTCTAATGATTATTATTTCTTTTTTCTTTCAAAAAAATATTAGTTTTAAAAATATTAAAATCATCAATTCTAATTTAGATTTTTCAACTAAAACTATTGATTTAATTTATTCCCAATTGGAAATGAAACAAGTAGTTTATAAAAATATAATTCAGAAAAATATTGATGAATCACTAAGAAAAAGTTTCAAACTTAATTTTAAAATGTTTAATTTAAATACACTCCATAAAACTACAATGGAATCCATTAAAATGCTAATTCCTTTTACTATTGTTTATATTTCAACTTTGGAAATTTTTAATTCTAAACTAAGTATTGGTGACATGATATTATTTATTTCCATTTTTACATTTTTCATCAATCCATTAGATAGTTTTTTAACATTAATTTTAAATATTCCTATAGTGAAACAAGATATTGAATTATTAAATTTCATACTTAATTTTGAAGAGGAAGAAAGTCGTGAAGGATTAGAGAATAAAACAATAAAAAAACTCTCATTTGAAAATCTTTCATTTTCATATGAATTAGGTAATAAATTATTCAATATAAAGAAATTAGAAATTGATAATAACACACAAATAATAGGGAAAAATGGTTGTGGTAAATCAACATTTTTAAAAATCATTGCAACATATTTATTTGATAAAGGTATTTATAAAATTGATGACATTAATTATAATTCTTTTAATATTTATAGTATTAGAAATAATATTTATTATGGTAGTAATAAAGCTCATTTACCAAGTGTTTCTATTTTACAATATATAACAAATAATGAAAAAGATAGAATTGAAAAATTACATGAAAATATTAACAAATATAAATTACAAAATATTTTTGATGATTTTGAGATTAGAATAGAAGACAGAATAATTAATAATGGTGATAATTTTTCTTCAGGCCAAAAACAATTGATCATACTTCTTCCTTTATTAATAAATACATATGAATTGATTTTACTTGATGAAAGTTTTGACAATATTGATGATAGAAATTTCACTAAACTTAAAAACTTATTAACTACTATTCATAAAAATAAAATCTTTATTGAAATTTCTCATAATAATAAATATTTATATAATGATAGGAGAATCAATTTTGAAGAATTTAACAACTGTTAATAATAATTTTATAAACTATATCATTGCATTTTTATTTCTAAGTTCAGCAATTTTATTTTTCATTTTACATATTAATGTAGAAAAGAGTTTTGATGCTCTTATGAATATAGATGAAGATAAATCAATTACTCTAATTATTGATTCAACAGATGCATATTTTATAAAAGATCATGAAACAATAAATTTTATTATAAATAACAAATTATATGTTGTTAATGACGTAGTTTTAATACCTTTGCCCAATAATTTATTTTCAATTGAAATAAATAATAAAGATTTAGATCAATTTTTGCAACCAAGCACTACATTAAAAATAAATATAAATACCCAATCACAAAAATTATATGAGCTATTATTTAAACTAAAATAAATATTGTTTATAATTTATCAAATGAAAAGCAAATTAAATATTGAAATAGTTGATGAATATGAATTTAAATATCAAAAAGAATATAATAATATTTTAAAATATTTTTGTGAAGAATTTGACATTAAAGAAGCTATTGTGGTTGATTTGCTTGTGACTAATAATAAAGGTATTAAAATCATCAATAAAAAATACAGAATGGTTGATAAAGTTACTGACATTTTATCATTTCCCGTCAATGATTTTATCAACTATAAATTTCTTCAAGAAAGACCTATGGGAGAAATCATTATTTCATATGAAAAATTAATTTCACAAGCGAAAGAATTTGGTCATTCCGAATTAAGGGAATTTTGCTATATGTTTGCACATGGACTTGTTCATTTAAATAATATGGACCATAAAAAAAATAAAAATGAAGAAATTGAATTTAATTCTCATGTAGATAATATAATTAATAAAATGAAAGTTAATAGGTTATAATATGATCGAAATTTTAAAAGAAATAGCAAATAAATCTTACTCACCTTATTCTAATTTTAAAGTTGCAGTCATTTTAGAAATGAAAAATGGAGAATACATTAGTGGTACTAATATAGAAAATAGTTCATTCCCATTATCAATGTGTGCTGAAAGAGTTGCAATTGGTGTTGCAATTATGCGAGGATTAGATTTTAATAATATTATTAATGTTCATGTTTACAGTCCTAATGCTAATTTCATTTTAGTTCCATGTGGTGGTTGTCGTCAAGTCATGACTGAACATCTTAATTTGGAAACAAACATAATAATGTATTCAAATGATGGCAAGATTGTGACTAAGACATTAGATGAATTAATTCCCCTTTCATTTATTGCAAAAGATATTCTAGGTAAAAATTAATGAAAGTTTGTTTTGTTGCAATAATTGGAAGACCTAATGTTGGCAAGAGTAGTTTAATGAACAAAATATTAAATTATGATTTATCAATAATATCATCAAAACCTCAAACCACTAGAGATCAAATACTTGGGATATATAATAATGACAATTATCAATTTGTTTTTACAGATACTCCAGGAATTCATAAAGCTGCTTCACAATTTGGAGAAATTTTAAATGATAAATCATATAAAAGTTTAAGAGATATTGATTTGGTTTTATTTCTACAACCTGCTGATGAGGAAATTTCTATTGGTGATAATTTTGTTATTGATAAAATAGCTAATCAAAAAAATAAATTAGCGGTTATAACCAAAATTGATAAAATATCTGATCCAAAAATACTTGAGAACAAAGCCCTATTTTTTAAGGAGAAACAATTCGACACTATTTTAGGTACATCCATAAATGTGAATCAATCTATTGATACTTTAATAAATGAAATAAAGAAATATTCATATGAATCGCATCCTTTTTATGATATAGATGACATTACTGATAAATCATCATCTTTTATTGCAAAAGAAACAATTAGAGAGGCTGCGATTAATTTATTAAGAGATGAATTACCACATGCAATAGTTGTTGAAATAACTCAGTATAAAGAATCTGAAGATGAAGATGAAATTTCGGCAACAATTTATGTTCAAAAAGAATCACAAAAAGGCATAATAATTGGAGCAGGCGGTTCGATGATTAAAGCTATTGGATCAACCGCTAGAATCAACTTATCTAAAAAATTTGGGAAAAATATTAAACTTTGAACAAAGGTTAAAGTCCAAAAAAATTGAACTAATGATGCTGAACAAATTAAAAAATTTGGTTATTAAATATCAATTCATCAATAAATATTTACATATCTTTTAATATTTTTGTTGCAAAATGATAAACCATCAGCATTGCTTTAACATCATTCTCACAATATTTTTTTAATTGCTCTTGTGTTTCTAATCATTCTTTATTACCAATTCCGCCAAGATTTCTATCAATCGCCTTACTCATTGCCATTAAACCATTTTTAACATCTAATTCAGAATAAGGTTCAATCATAACTTTTAATTCATATCCTTTTTTAGTTATATATTTTTCAATCGTTTTAATACTTGAAAAACCATACAATTCTCACAAAAATATTGGAGGTAAATCACCATTTATAGAAGTTACTTTAAATAATTCTAATAAATCAATTGTTTTTTCAATAATTTCTCGAATTTTTGAATTATATTCTCTTACTTTCATCGAGAATTTATAATTCTGCTCAACTCATTCATGTTGTTGAAAAATTTTACTCATCTCTTTCAATCTTGAATTCTCATAATTTTTATTATAAACAACATATGCATCCGCATCTTCGTCATATATTGCATCGATAATCTCGAAAAAATGATTATAATTAATCCCTTTTGGATCTATTACAATATTATTAATTTTTTCAATATTATCTTTTTTAGTATTGATTATCGA
>JBOFXM010000024.1:0-1211 GCA_051654165.1 Metamycoplasmataceae bacterium | reverse complement strand
GTCAAAATTATGACATAAAAAGTCAAGAATATGAAACGTTAAAATTATGACATAAAAAGTCAAAAATATGACACGTCAAAATTATGACAAAAAGTCAAGAACATGACGTCAAAATTATGACATAAAAAGTAAAGAATATGACGTCAAAATTATGACATAAATCAAGAATATGATGTCAAAATTATGACATAAAAAGTCAAGAATATGACACGTCAAAATTAAAAGTAAAAAAGTAAAGAATATGACGTTAAAATTATGACAAAAAGTCAAGAATATGACACGTCAAAATTATGACATAAAAAGTCAAGAATATGACACGTCAAAATTATGACAAAAAGTCAAGAATATGACACTCGTCAAATTATGACAAAATGTCAAGAATATGACGTCAAAATTATGACAAAAAGTCAAGAATATGACAAGTCAAAATTATGACATAAAAAGTCAAGAATATGACACGTCAAAATTATGACAAAAAGTCAAGAATATGACACGTTAAAATTATGACATAAAAAGTCAAGAATATGACGTTAAAATTATGACAAAAAGTCACGAATATGACATCAAAATTATGACACAAAAAGTCAAGAATATGACAAGTCAAAATTATGACATAAAAAGTCAAGAATATGACAAGTCAAAATTATGACATAAAAAGTCAAGAATATGACACGTCAAAAGTATGACAAAAAGTCAAGAATATGACACGTCAAAATTATGACATAAAAAGTCAAAAATATGACACGTTAAAATTATGACATAAAAAGTCAATAATATGACACGTCAAAATTTTGACAAAAAGTCAAGAATGACACGTCAAAATTATGACAAAAAGTCAAGAATATGAAGTCAAAATTATGACATAAAAAGTCAAGAATATGACACGTTAAAATTATGACATAAAAAGTCAAGAATATGACACGTCAAAATTATGACAAAAAGTCAAGAATATGACACGTCAAAATTGACAAAAAGTCAAGAATATGACGTCAAAATTATGACATAAAAAGTCAAGAACATGGTGTCAAAATTATGACAAAAAGTCAAGAATATGACATAAAAAGCAAAGAATATGGTGTCAAAATTATGACAAAAAGTCAAGAATATGACACGTCAAAATTATGACAAAAAGTCAAGAATATGACGTCAAAATTATGACATAAAAAGTCAAGAATATGGTGTCAAAATTATGACAAAAAGTCAAGAATATG
>JBOFXM010000023.1:0-22307 GCA_051654165.1 Metamycoplasmataceae bacterium | reverse complement strand
TTAATTATAAAATATAATAAGAGAAAATATTAAATATTGTTTTAATATCGAGGAACAAAATGATAGTAACTATTGAAAAATATAATCAAAATGGCGAAGGTGTTGCTTTCATTAACAATAAACCTATTTATATATTTGGGACAATAAAATATGAAGAAGTGAGAATCAAAATAATTTCTGAAAAAGAAAAATATTCAATTGGTGAAGTGATAGAAATAATTAAGCCATCTATTAATAGAAGAAAAGAAGTGTTTAAAGATGCAAATCTTATAGGTGGCTATGAACTTATACATATGAATCAAACAGAACAATTATCTTTTAAATCAGAAAAAGTTATTAATGATTTTAAAAATATTGGAAAAATTGAATTAAAAAATTTAGAAATTTTTGTTGGAAAAAATGAATTTTATTATCGAAACAAAATAACTTTACATGATGGATATTTTTATCAAAAGAAAACGAAAAACAAATTAGATATTAATAATTATATGCTATCAAATATTAAACATGATGATAAACTTCCTGGCGAGATAATTTATAGATCATTAGATACATTAATAGTAGGAAACAAAAAATCAGGATTAACTACAACTGATTCAATGTTTGGTATTAAATTTAATGTTGGTATTGGCTCTTTTTATCAAGTAAACAAAGAAGTCGCTGAAGAAGCATATAAAGATATCAAAAAACATGTAATTGAAAATGGTAAAACCCTAGATTTATATTCTGGAATAGGAACAATCGCTATCTATGTTAGTGATATTTCTGAATCAGTTGTTGCGGTGGAAAATAATAAAGATTCATACAATAATGCGGTTCAAAATATACTTCAAAACCAAATCACCAATGTAAGATTTATTAAAGCTGATGTAGAAATATTTTTGAAAAAAAACAACAGTCACTTTAACACTTTTATTTTGGATCCACCAAGAGAAGGTGTAGGCAGTAAAGTAATAAAAATATTAATTCTGAAATTTAAACCAGAAAGAATAATTTATCTTTCATGCAATCCAGGAACACAAGCAGCTGATTTTGCCAAACTAAAAAGACATTATAAAATAATTTATAGCAAAATTTATGATATGTTTCCACAAACTAAACATATAGAATCATTAATTGTTTTAGAAAAAAGAAAATAAATTTATTTTCCAATTCTAAAATTACATATATCTCCATCTTTAATTTTGTATGTTTTTCCTTCAAGGTGCATTTTTCCATTATCTTTTGCCCCTTTTTCTCCATCATATTTAACAAAATCATCATATTTAATAATTTCTGCCCTAATAAAATTCTTTTCAAAATCAGTATGAATAAGTCCGGCACATTGCGGTGCCGTCATACCATTTTTAAACACCCACGCCCTAGTTTCTTGAACTCCCACTGTGAAATATGTAAGTAAATTCAATCATTTAAAAGATTTAGTAATTAATTTTTCTAAACCTGATATTTTAAGTCCATATTCCTTTAGAAACATTTCTTTACTTTCATCATCTTCAATCATTGCAATTTCAGATTCAATCTCCACTGACAAACCAATAATTTCAAGTCTTAAATTTTTAACAAAATTTGCTAGTCTTTCAAATTCAGGCTCATTATTTGGAATAGATGCAAAAGAAGCACTTACATTTCCAACAATTAACATTGGTTTTATAGTTAATAATTGATAATTCTTTATTATTTTTAATTCATCATCATCGAATATTAGATCTCTTGCTGGTGTGGAATTCTCAAATCCTTCAAGCAATTTATTTATAACATTCATTTCTTTTATTAAAAATTTGTCTCCAGTATTTATTGCTCTTTTAGCAATTCTGGCTTTTACATTAGATACAACTTGTAAATCGGCTAACAATAATTCTAAATTGATTGTCTCAAAATCCCTAATAGAATCAATTGAATTTGAAACATGCAAAATATCTTCATTTTTAAAACATCTAATAACATGAACAATTAAATCCACTTCTCTAATATTGGAAAGGAATTTGTTTCCTAACCCTTCACCTTTTGATGCTCCTTCAACCAATCCTGCAATATCAACAAATTCAAAAGTAGCTTTTACTGTCTTTTTTGTTTTGACCATATTTGATAAAATATTAATTCTTTTATCATTCAATTCTACGATACTTATGTTAGGGTCAATAGTGGTAAATGCATAGTTTGAAGATTCGACTTTCATTTTTGTTAAACCTGAAAATAAAGTGCTTTTTCCAACATTAGGCAATCCTACAATACCAGCTTTTAATGACATAAAACCTCTTTTAATAAATATTAATAAGTATAAACTAAAATATATATAATAATATTAATAATGTTTGACACAATAGTTGCAATAGCTTCGGGCAATGTAAACCAAGCGATATCAATAATAAGAATCAGCGGGCCTGAATCTTTTCCGATAATATCCAAGATTTTTACTGGAAAAATAGGCAAAGACAAAAACATATCCTTTGGATATATTATTGATGATAATAACAAAAGAATTGATGAAGTTTTAGTTAATTTTTTCAAGGGCAAAAATAATTTTATTGGGGAAGACACTGTTGAAATAAATGCTCATGGAGGAATTGTTGTAACCAATATGATAATGGAATTAATTGTAAGTAATGGAGCAAGATATGCTATGCCAGGTGAATTTTCAAGAAGAGCATTTTTAAATGGGAAATTGGATTTAATAAAAGCTGAAAGTATTAATGATTTAATTCATGCTAAAACAACACTTCAAGCAAAAATAGCAGTTCAAAAATTTAATAATAAATCATCAGAATTAATTTTAGAATTAATTGAAGAACTAGAAAATATTATAGGTATTTGTGAAGTTAATATCGATTACCCAGAATATGATGATATTGAACAAATGGACACTTCAAAATTAATTAATTTATCAAAAAAAATAATTGAAAAAATAGAAAAAATAGTTAAAATTTCACGAGCAAATCAATTATTCACTACTGCACAATCAATTGCAATTGTTGGTCTTCCAAATGTAGGCAAAAGTTCATTAATGAATGCAATATTGAATCAAGAAAAATCTATAGTTACTGATATAGCCGGGACTACAAGAGATGTTGTTGAAGGAGAGATCATTTTTAACAACATCATATTAAAATTTAAAGACACTGCTGGCATAAGGAATTCAAAAAATATAATTGAAAAAATTGGAGTAGACAAAACTTATGAAGAAATCAATAATTCTACAATTATCATCCATGTTCTTGATGCAAGTAAAGATGAAAATGAGATTGATAAAGAAATTGAGCTAATGTCGAAAAATAAAATTTATTTTAAAATCTTTAATAAAATGGATTTAGTGCAAGATATTGATAAAGATAAAAGCAAGATATTTGTATCAGCAAAGGAAAAAGACATTGCACAATTAGAATTAGCATTTAATAATTCATTTAAGGACATTAATATAGAATCTAGTTTCTTTTTTAATAGTAGACAAATTGCATTACTTGAAAAAGGAAAAAGATCAATAAAGGAAGCAATTAAGGCTATGAATGAAGGAATGGGATTTGATGTAGTAATCATTGATTTTGTAGCTGCATGAGAGAGTATTAAATCAATAATAGGAGAAACAAATAAAGAAGATCTTTTAGATAGTATCTTTTCAAATTTTTGTTTAGGTAAATAAGTAAAGGTTATTATGAAAAGATATATAGATCTACATGCCCATCCACTAAAAGAATATTTTGATTATCCTGAAATAATAATTGAAAAATCATATTCAAAAGGAATAACCAGGATTTTTATTGTCGGAACTTCAATTGAGGAAGCTCAAGAAGTAAAAAAATTGTGCCTTAAATACAATTATGCTTTTCCAATAATAGGAATTCATCCAAATAATGCCACAAATAGAAACAACATTAGTGAATTAAGTAAATTGATTGATGATTCAATCGTAGGAATTGGTGAAATTGGATTTGATTTTCACTATGAAGACTCTCCATCAAAAGAGGAACAAGAATTTTTTTTCAGACAGCAGATTGAAATTGCTATTAAGAACAAATTACCCATCATAATTCATAGTAGGGACGCCACTGAAGAAACATTTAATTTGCTTAATGAATACAAAGATAAAGAAAGGAGTTTGCAAATAATTTTACATTCTTATTCATCTGGCCCAGAATGAGTTGATAAATTTTTATCTATTGGAGCTTATTTATCATTTTCGGGTATTGTTACATTCAAAAATGCTAAATCAATGCAAGAAGCATTAAAAATAACACCAATTAATAGAATCTTTTATGAGACTGACACTCCATATTTATCACCAACACCGAAAAGGGGTAAAATAAACAAACCCTATTATGCAATTCACATTGCTAATTTTATTGCCGAAATTAAAGGAATAACTGTAGAAGAACTCAATTATCAAGTTAATCAAAATATTGAAAAAGTTTTTTATTTAAAAAAGGAAAAAAATGAATAAAGAATATGCAATGAAAAGATTCGGTCAAAATTTTTTACAAGACAAACAAGTATTAAAAAAAATAGTTTCTATAATTGATATTAAAAATAAAAATATTATTGAAATAGGTCCGGGGAAAGGAGCTCTTTCTAAATTGATTTTATTAGAAGCAAATAAATTAGTTGCATTTGAAATTGATTACAATTTATCGGAATTTTTATCTAACGAAATCAAAAATGAGAATTTTATTTTAATAAATAATGATTTCTTGATGGTTGATTTATCGGATTACAAAAACTATTCTATAATTGCGAATATACCATACAATATCACAACGCCCATTCTATTTAAAATTTTTAAAAATTATTCAAATTTCGATCATGTTATTTTGATGGTACAAAAGGAAGTGGCAGAGAGAATTTGTGCAAAACCTGGCACCACAAATTATGGAAAAATAAGTGTAACAACTGCAAATTTTGCTGATGTTGAAATATTGTTTGATATTAGTCCTGAAGCATTCATACCCATGCCCAAAGTAACATCTTCAATCATACATTTAAAAATGAAGAATAATGAATTAAATCTTTACAATGAAGAATTTTTAAATTTTATTAAGGATTGTTTTGGAATGAGAAGAAAAACTCTAATTAACAATTTAAAAAACCATAAAAACTATGATGAGAATTTGATTAAGAAATTTTATCTTGATAACAATCTTAATATGGATATTAGACCTCAAATATTGAATTTAAATCAATACCGAGAATTATTTAAAATATTTAAATAATTTTGCATTATAAACACATAAAATAATTAAAATATAACCAAAAAAGTGGTTTTGTAATATAATGTATATAAAAACATAATATTAGTGAATTTTGGAGGCCATGTGTCAATAAATAAAAAAATAATGGAAACCTCAATTATAAATTTAGGACAAACCAAGATTTTAATTAGTGAAGCTGAAAAAACAAGAGAAACAGAACTCTTTCATCTTGGTAAAAGAACATCTTTAACAATTGATGAAATAAGAACTTTGAGAGATCAATTCAAAAACAAAAAATTGTTTTCTAAAATAATCGCAAATGCTGAAGGTTCTATTTTTTTGACTGATACTTTAACTAAAGAAGAACAAATTTTTTTAGACGCTAAATTATTAACTGTAAAACAAGTTGCTTTTTTTGCTGTATATTATAGAAATCAACTAAATAAAAAAAGTTCATTTCTTAGAATTGTAAAAAACACAGAGGATTCATTGTTTGACAATTGATTTAATATCCATGTTAAATATAATTTTTTAATTAAATTAGGAGATTTTTATAACAAAACAATTTTTTCTCTAGCCGATTTAAAGAATAATCAAAGTGCTAATATTTATGAATCAGATATCGAATCAGAAAGAAAAATAACAATAAAATGAATTGAAAAAACCTTTTTAAAGGACTTTAAAGCATTTTTATTAGCTGATTGAAAAAGGGCTTTAGAAAAAAACGAAGAATTTGCTGAAAAAGTAACTAAGAAAAACGAAACAATAATATTTAATACATAAATATTAAAGTCTAACTTTTGTAATGTTACAAGTAGGACACAATTAATGAAGGAAATATATAATAATGAATAATTCAAATGCTAATATAAGATTATTTGGAATGCCTAATTGTCAAAAATTAGCAAAAAAAATATCGAAAATTTCAGGCATTGAGTTAGTCAAAATACAAAAAACTACTTTTTCTGATGGAGAGATGATTCTTAAATCTGTCGATACTGTTCGTAATGCGAATGTTTTTGTTATTGGTAATACATCATCTTCTGAGTCAATAATGGAATTATTGCTTTTCATTGATTCTATAAAAAGAGCTAGTGCTGGAACCATTACGGTTATTAATTCATATTATGGTTATTCAAGACAAGATAGAAAAGCAAAACAAAGAGAACCTATTGGTGCAAGATTAATGGCTAATATTCTTGAAGTTTCTGGAGTTAATAAACTTATAACGGTTGATTTACACAACCCTTCTATTCAAGGGTTTTTTAATATTCCTGTTGATGATTTGAGATGGTCAATAAGTTTAGCTAGTCATTTAAGTGAAACAAGTGAGGACATGAAATTCTCAATTGTTTCGCCTGATCATGGTGGAGCAGTTAGAGCAAGAGTTTTAGCAGAATTAATATCTCAAACAGTAAAAATAGCTATTATTGATAAAAGACGTACAGGTGCAAACAAAAGTGAAATTCTTGGTATTCTAGGTAATGTAAAAGGAAAAAACATAATCATCATTGATGACATTATTGATACAGGAAATACTATTCTTAAGGCTGCAGAGGCATTAAGAAAAGAAGGTGCTAAAAAGATATATATTGCAGCAACTCATGGTCTATTTACTAAGTCATTCGATGGTTTTGAGCAATCGGAATTTATTGATAAGGTCTTTGTTTCAGATTCAATTGAGAAAGTATATGATATCAAATCTCCAAAAATCAAAATTATTTCATTAGCACCTTTAATTTCAGATGTTATTAAGGCGTCAATCGAATCAAAATCAATCTCTCAAATATATGAAAAGATAAAAGTCGAAAATGACCTTTAAGGAAAGAACATTTAATTTAATAGGTAAAAATAATGATATTTTTAATGATTTAGAAAAATATGTAGAATTGATCGAAGAAACAAATAAAGTATTAAATTTAACCGGTTTTACTGGTGATTTACTTTGATGTGAAGGAATTTACCAATCAATTATTCTTATGCAAGCTTCATTTGATGAAACAACAAATAAGAAAATGCTCGATATTGGTTCAGGTGCTGGATTTCCTTCAATTCCATTTCTTATATATAAGAGAGATTTTGATTTATATATTTGTGAACCAAATCAAAAAAGAACAAATTTTTTGAAAAACGTTAATGACAAATTATCTTTAAATATTAAATTCATTACTGATAGAATAGAAGAATTCAAGGAAATTGAATTATTTGACTTAATAACAGCTAGAGCTGTAACTTCTCTCAAAAATCTCATAGAAATATCATCAAAAGTAGGTACAATTAATTCAAAATATTCTTTCTTAAAAGGGCCAAAAGTTTATGAAGAATTAAAGGAAGCAGAATGAATTTCTAATGAATTATCTTTAAAAATTAATATTGATATAATTCAAATTGATATTGATGAATCAAGAAAAAAAAATTATTATTTATGCAAATATCATAAAACTAAACGAACACCTATTGAATATCCTAGACCTTGGCGAATAGTTAATTTTAAATAACATTCTGTGATACAATAGTATAAATATTTATATATTTATATTTTTTAAGGAACATAAATGGGAAAATTATTCAAGGAAATATTAAAATCATTTTCAAAAACCAAAACTCTTTTAATAGGGCTTATAGTTTTGATTTTTTTGTCTTCTGGTGTTTTTACTTTACTTAGTGATGTTAATAAAAATTACACTAACCAATTCAATGATTATAAAAGAATTTCTAAAATTCATGACTTAACTGTTGATACTGAAATTGCAGCAACTGGAGAAAGACCATCTGACACTTATATTCCTGTGGAAGAAAAAGAAAAAATAGAATATATATCTGCAGAAAGTATCCTTAATACAAAAAAAGCCATAAGATTTCCTAAAAATCAAATCGAAACTTACAATAATGAAGGATATATTAAGATTTCTAAACTTTCAATAGTTGGTTCAGAAAATAATCATAATTATTTAAAAGTTAAAGATTTATATAGATTTTTAGAGACAAATAATGTTGTTGATTATATTGATCAAAACACAGGGTTAGTTGAAGCTAAGAATTTTTCATCAACTCCTCTTCAAGAATATATAAGGCCTGGTATTTCTATACCAACATCATATACTTTGAAATCTACTGACAAGATAACCGTTTTTAAATTAGGTGATAATGATATAACTCTAGGCGACTTAGTTACAGTTGTCCCTGGTTCCACTAGTATATTAAGTGCAACTGATGATAGATTAACAAATGTCAAGGGCTTTTATATTAATGCAAGCACACATGAAGCAACTATTTCACAATCTAAAAAAGAGACATGAGAGAAACAAGGGTTGCTCATTACTATTACTCCTGAACAAACAGCTAAATTGTTAGGATTTGTAAAGGATAATGAGGGACGTGGATCAATTTATAAAGTGAATGGAGATTTAAATCAAACAGGTGTTTTTGCTATTGATCCTCCATCTGGATTTCCCCGAAGATGAAGACTTCAAAGATCAATGAATAAAACAATGATTAATGGCGGTTTTTCTATTAATTTTAATGAAACAATAAATAATGATATAAATAAGAATAATATAAATCAATTTTTTTCTTTTGATCAGAATTTCATTGTTCCTAATTCATGAATTGTATTAGAAAAAACAACATATGAATATGAAAGATACTATTCGCAATTAAATTTTGATTTTTTGAATAACGAATCAAATAATAATAAATTATGAACAAAAAATTATAAGGATTATATTGAAAAAGTTAGTCAAAATAATAATGAAAAAGACTTTCTTTCCAAGGTATCATTTTGAAAAAAAACACAAATAATAGAAATAGTTGAAAATGATAGAGTAACTGTTATTGATCCTAGCGAAACTATTAAAATATCACAATTAATTTCTTCAGATGATTTGAATAGAAAATTGGTAAGAAAAAATTCAAAAATTAATAGTCCAAGAGCACCATCTAAATTAACATTAAATTCAGACTCAATTTTATGACTTGAAAGAGAAGCAGGTTTTATTTCACAATCAGATATTGATTCAATATTAAAAAATCCAAATGGTGATACTGCAACTAAAGTTAGAAATATACTTAATAACACTAATGCAAAAAACGAAAGAATTCAAAAAATTGACAGTGGTGCAAAATCAATTGCTCAAGAAGCTTTATATCAAGAAATTCTAACTTTAGTTGGTAATATTGAAAATATTGCCTTAAGAGAAAATCTTACAACCTCAGGATTTTTGGATGGTGTTGCTAATACTTTTCACTTTGTAAATGTTGGTAATGAAAACAAAGAAATAAAATTAAATAATGACATTTTTGTAGAGCAAAATGTTGGTAAATTGTACAATGAGGAAACAACTAAGTCCTTATTATTTGAACTTAACTCAAAGGATGATATAAATACTTCTCAAGTGTCCCAATCATATATTTTTAAAATATTAGATGTCATGTTTGATGGAATGAGTGTGGATAAGAATTACATCAATCCAATAATCACTTTTGAAGATTATCAATACATTCCATATAAAAATTCTTACAATAGAAATAGTAATAAACCATTAAGAAAAACAGGTGCAAAAATAGTTAGAATGCATGATAAATCTGGCAATGTTTGGGGTGTCACAAAGCAAGCACCTAATTTAGAAGAATCTGAAGGCAAGTTTTATCTTTTAAAGGAACAATTAATAGATGGTGTAAAAACTTGAGTAGCTGACAAACCACTTGATTTTAATGGTAGTGACGAAGATTTCCAAAAATTTATTACACTTAAGAATCTTAATTTTGCAGATATTACTGCATCTGGTAATTGAAGAAGAATAGTTGGCCCAAATGGTTGAGCTAAAAGAAATATCAATTATGAAAATAAATATTCCATACCATTTCAAATTTTAATTCCAAATGCTGAGATTATAGATAATTGACATGAATCTAATAATTTCAATGTTTTTAGAGATAAACTTATTAATTCATTAACAGCCATTGTTGAGCCTTTAATTTCGCCAAGAAATTTAGAAATACTTGTTTCATCTACTACGATATCTTTTGCCAAAAATGGATTTGCTGATGTTTTATCATTTCCTTCTAAGATTGAAAATAGAAAATTGCAGAAAACAATATTCGGAGTGTTTTATGAAGGGGCAATTCAAAGTGAAGTATCTTTTTGAAATGAATTTATGGATGAAATATTGGGTAATATTATCACTAGTGCTGATAATGATCCGGCTTATCTTGAATCACAAATTGAAACCATTGATAGTCTTCTAAAATTAATGCTTGGAAGTGAATTAAATCTTTCTTCCCTTACCAAATTTATAAATAATCCTAAGGAATTATTAATTGGTTTAAGAAAAATTATTGCTTCAATAAATATGGACGAAGCAATAATAACTATTTGAAATAAATTTTATGATGTTGAAGTCGATAAATATAGAGTAATTGGTATTGGAGACATATTGCCAATTATTCTAAATAATATTGATTTTGGATCATCAAATACAATTTCAGGATTTAAAGCAGGATTAAAAGACATAATAATTAATATTAATTTTTCAAAAATAATAAGTCATATAAAAGAAAATGTTCTTGATTCATCATCATTAGAATCATTTGGCCCCATTTTGGATCAAATAAATGGAAATTCCGGAAAACCTGATGCAAATTCCGACGATGATTATAAAAATATAAATATAGGATTAAATAAAATAATAGATTTAATTGATTTAAATGCTTTTAGTTTAAATATATCTAATAATTCTGTTATTAGAAGTTATTGAATAAATAATGTTGATGGAGAAGATCAAGAATATAGAATAAATTCTATTTCTCTTTCTGGTATAGTTGCCTCATTATTAAGTTCACTAGGAAAAAATAATGATAATGATCTAGCTCTTCATAATGCAATGATTGAATTACTTAATATTTCAAGTAAAACAGAATTTGAAGGATTTTTTGGAATTGGTCTTTATCAACCAGTTTCTGATCCTAATAAATTAGATATTCGGGATTTACAATCATTATTAAAATCTCCAACTCCACAACTTGATAATTTAAAAACATCACTTGAAAAATTATCAATAGATCTTATGAAACCTGATTTTTTCCTAGATCCTGAATCAGTTGTTGGCCAATATTTAACTAATTATATTTTTGATTTTGCTGGTGATATAAGTATTCAAAATAAAGATATTAAGAAAAAAGTTGATATTTATTTAAAATTTATGAATGAAACAGAATTTATTAATTTTGATCCAAACTTAATAAATTCAGGTTCAAATATATTAGGTGGAAACATTGAAAATACAACACAACAAAATTCATTAGCTGATAAATTTATTAATATGATTAATCCAAATACTAGACCTTCTGCAGGAGGTTTATTAGATACTGTGATGACACAAGTTTATAGTGAATTTTATAATGAAAACAACCCTCTTGAAGCAAGAGATATGACCACAGAGATTCTTGGATTTTATTCATTTTGAATGAAATTCTCTGATTTGAATCTTAATAGTCAAATCTTTAAAAATACCAATCAAGTTATTGATCAAATAAAATTGCTTGTAAATAAAACTCTTGATAAAAATTCAGAAATTGGGAAAATACTTAATAATGCTTCAAAATCATTTGTTGGTGCAGCTATGAATTTCAAAATCTTAGATGGTTTTTCTAATGTTAAGGAAACAGCTATTAAATTATCTAATCTATCAGAAGAAATGTTAATTGCAAATGGTCTTTCAAAAGATGTAATTAATTATTATTTCGATTTTGATGGGGAAAAACTCAAAATAAACAATAACACAATATCTCTTGTTTCTGCTTTGTCTTCAATAATAAATGTTGAAAACACTTCAGATATGACCAAAGCAAATTTAATAACTGATGATTTTATTAAATTATTTTTACCTGCTGATAAAGATGAAGCAAACACTATGTTAACAATGGGGCAAAGAACATTAAGAACATTATCAGGTTCTACCAATTCAATTATTGAAAGTTTAGGAATATCAAGCGTTATTATGAACCCCTTTAATGCTGTATTAAATGCACCTTCTTTATTGTGATTCACTGTTAATCAAAGTGCTACAAGTACTTCATCGGATGGAAATCTTTCATACATTATTAGAGATAAATTATATAAATTTGACTCTACTGAAAATACACCAGGAATTGGGTACGATGGATTTAAAGGGTTGCTTGATTTAATTCTTGGAGAAGATGTATATATTGATAATCCAAGTGACATGGATGCATCTATAGCTATTTCTTTAGACAAAGATTATTTAGATTATTTATCTACTAATATGTTTAATGATTCAGATATTTTTGGTATCAATATTTCGGAAGTAATTTTAGCAGGTGTTGGTTCGTTTGTTGAAACAAGAACAGACGATTTTCAAATTGTTATTTCTGATGTGGGCTCTTACTTAGTAAAAATTAATGAAGCATATTTAAAGGCTAATGATAAAAGCGTTTATGAATTAACATTGAACAATGCACCACAGGATTCAATAGAAATGCAAGAATTAATAAATTCACTTGATGATAAATATAAAATTAATGTTAATGGATTAGAATATTTGATAATTGGAACAGATTCAACAGTAGATTATTTATATCCAGTAACAGATCTTAATAATATTCAAGTTGATACAAAATCACAAGCTATTCTATATGTGAATCAAACTGGATTCGATAGAGCAAGAGAGTCTAATGCAAATGCAGTAATTAATAAATATTTCTTAATTGTTGCTTCACCAGGAAAATCTCCAATTGAATTAAGAGATCAAATTAATAAATATATTTATACAAGTTTAACTGGATTAAATAATTATGATGATTTATCAACTCAAGAGAAAAATAATACTGCATATAAAAAGGCATATTTGTACAATGAATCAAACCCCTTTAATCCTGAAATTTCATTAAGAGTGCAAACAATTGAAACTTTAATTCAAGCAATAAATAGAGCAAATTCATTTCTTTCAATAACTTTATTATTTTTAATTGGAATGGTTACAATTTTTGTTATTAAAAGATATATATCTTCAAGATCAAAAGTTCTTGGAATTTTGAAAGCTCAAGGATATAAATCATTGCAAATTGCAATTTCAATATGTACTTTTGCATTATTTGTTAGTTTCTTTGGTGCAACACTAGGATATATTGCTGGTTACTTTTTGCAATTACCAATGATGAATATTTTCTCGAATTATTGAACACTTCCAATTGCAACAACGAACTTTAACCTTGCATCATTATTAGTTACAGTTTTAATGCCCTTAGTGGGATTAATATTGCTAACAATTGTTACTACCTTGTTCTTATTAAGAGTTAAGCCTACCAAACTAATGGATGGATCATTTCAATTAAATAATTCAAGAGCAGCAGAAGCAATTCAAAAGAAATTCTATTCTACTAATATCAAATCTAAATTTACATTATCACTAACACTTAATTCCATTTGAAAATTATTATCATTATTAATTTCACTTGTATTCACTGTAACAATAATGAGTTTTTCATTTGCTTCTCAAAATGCTTTCGGTAATGCTGTTACAAAAACATATAAAGATAGAAATTATAATTATAAAATTGATTTAATAACTCCTACACTTGAAGGTGGAGCAATTACAACTTTAGACAAACAAGACATTCATAATTTATTATATGTACCAATTGGTAACCCTAATGAAGCAGCAGTTTATTTAGCTGATTATTTTGCTCCTGGACCAAATAGTGTCATAAATCCGATTTTCTTAGATGGCACTCATCCAAATGGACAACCATTATATAATGACAAACATGTAGTTTCAAAATCATCTTTTGATTTAGTAGTAAACATTGGTGGAATCGAAACCAATGTTTGAAATTCATTGTTCAATTCAATGCCTGATTCTCAAAGAGCAAGCGTTGTAGCGGGATCGCAGTCGGCTGCAAAATGATTAGAATGATCACAGGGATTAACTAATTATGGTCAAGACAAAGAAGAGAAATTAGATATTAACGGAGATAAAATTCCATATTTTAAATACATAATTAATAATGAAAATCCTGAGGAATCTAGATTTGTTTATAGAAATATTAATGAAACAACAAATGAATACTTTCATCAAGAAATAATTATTTCTGGTGAGGTTACGAATATAAGGGAAATATATAGAGAATTTCTTGTAGAAGCATATAATAAATCATTAAATTATAATAATGAATCACCTGAAGTTGATGAACCAGAATTTGTAAAGGATTATTTTCTAACATTTGGTAGTGTAGTATTTGATAAAGAGCAAAATGAGAAATTTTCATATGCAAATACAGTTGGAAAAAATGATGAAAGTTTTAATCCAATCATTAATGGTTATGACAAAAATTCCACTCATGTTCAAATTCTAGACAACAAACAAAATAATCTATTAAATTTAACATCTAAAATTTGAGAAGAATCATCAACAAAAGATACTATTCCAGTTATCATAAATCATGTCGTTAAAGATAAGAGAAAGTTAAATATTGGTTCCAAAGTGGAATTACGAGTATTAAATACTGCAAATAGATTTACAGAATCGATTAAACAAAAACTTAATAATTTAGGAGCTTCATTAGAGCCAAACAAAAAAACAACTTGAACTTTTGAAGTTGTAGGAATTAATGAAACCTTTATAAATGAAGAATGAACTACATCTCAAGAAATTATTAATCACATTACTTATTTAGATGAATTATCAAAACCAAATGAAGAGAAACCATTTAATGGGATATTATCAAATGAAGATTCTCCAAGGCAAGTTAATGAATCGCTAGGATTATACTCTGAAAATGGATATTGATCAGCCAATGAAAAAATTGATTTATTCTCTGAAAATATTTCAATTGAACAACAAGAAAGAAATAGAAACATTTTTAGAGAGTTATTTTACAAAGTAAATAATTCAAATCCAACAATAGTAAATAATTCTGTTTTTGCAAAAACATTAAGAATAATTTCGGAATCTAATTTATCACATTCTCAAGAATCCAATTTGATAAAATTATTCTTAAATATTGATCCCAATATTTCTTTAGCACAAATATTGGAACCTGGTAATGAAACAATCATTAATAAATCATTAGAAACTTTTGCTGAATTATATAATAGCAATAATATTATAAGTCCTTCATTCAAGGATATTCAATCTAAAAGTATTGAATCCGGTTTCATTTCTAATACCACAGATTCAATTAATTCTGTGAGTTCTATTGTTATCGTTCTTTCGTTATTAATATCTGTCACTATTCTTATTATGATTTCATCATTAATAGTAAATGAGAATGAAAGAAATGTTGCTATATTTTCAATTTTAGGTTACAAAAACAGAGAAAAAGCAATTCTATTCTTTTCATTATATATTCCAATAATAGTTTTAGCAATTCTACTTTCTATTCCATTAACAATGGCATTGATATCATTATTTAATGGAGTAGTTAATTTATCAGTTTTAATATCTTTAGGAATTTCACTTAGAGTAACGGATGTTTTAATTTCAACACTATTTGTTTCAACAATATTTGGATTTACATCTTTAATTGCTTGGTTCAGTTTGAATAGAATAAAACCAATTATATTATTAAAAGGAGATTAATATGAAAAATACACAATTAAAAAAGTTTCTAGAAAGTGAAATCAACAACAAAGAAATTGAATCCAATTTTAAAATGGTGATGTTGGATTTTAAAACAAAATTAGAAATTCGGAAAGCTAATAATGTTAAGAGAAGTAAAAGGAATGATCCCGATCAATCTTTAATAAATAATGAAGGAAATATTATTGACATTATTAATGTAAGTAAATATTATGTAGCCGGAAAACCCACAAGAGTTTTATCTAATTTGAATTTATCAATAAAAAGAGGAGAATTCATTGTTCTTTTTGGGAAATCTGGTTCCGGAAAAACAACACTTTTAAATTTAATGTCTGGGTTGGATAGACCCACATCAGGAAATCTAATAGTTTGTGATAAAAACCTACCATATTTATCTAATAATGAACTAACATCCTTTAGAAGAGAAAATCTTTCTTTTATATTTCAAAATTATAATTTATTAACAAATTTAAGTGGTTATGATAATGTTCAAACAGGTGCTTATTTGCAAAAAGATAAATCTAAAAAAATTGATATTAAAAAAATGTTTGAGGATTTTGATCTACTTGATGTTATTGATAAATATCCTTCTCAAATGTCAGGGGGGCAACAACAAAGAATTTCGATTTTAAGAGCTTTAGCAAAAAATAGTGAAATTATTTTCGCTGACGAACCTACTGGTGCGTTGGATGTTAAAACTAGCACAATTGTAATGGAATTATTGCAAAAAATTAATAGAGAATTAGATAAAACAATCATTATGGTTTCTCATGATCCTAGTGTAATCAAATATTCAACAAGAGTAATTGAATTGCATAAATCAAAAATAATTTCTGACTCTAATGAAAATATCGAATATACAAGTAGTGATTTTCATTCTAGTGATGATTTAAATTCATCTGAAAATTGAGAGGAACAACTTAATATTGTAGACGAAGTGCCGATTTCTTAATTATTACATTTTTTAGCTAATTTTTCATAATCAAAATGCTCTGCTTTAATTTGAATCCCATTACTTCATTCTTCACCATATCTATCATTTAAGAATGAATTATATTCCTTAATTATTTTAGTATCAATTCCCAAAATAGAAACATCTTCTAATATAAAAGTAATATTGGGAAATCAATTCATAACATTACTTTCATTTAAAGAATTAATTGCAAAAAATCCACGATAGTCTTCACTAAATAAGGAATCATAAAATTCATTTTGTTCAATTGGTTTGCAAAGTTTAGAAAATAAAGAAAAAAATGTGAAGAGAATTTTAGTTTTTCCATCATAACCTTTTTGAAAAGTTAAAAAATATGAATAATTAAATTTAATTTTATTTTTTAATGTGCTAAATTCTTTGATTTTTTCTATCTTTGTCGGAACAATGATTATTATTTTAATAAATATATTAATATCTTTAATATAAAAAAGAGGTGTGGGTAAAAAAAAATAATCAGAACTAGAACATTCAAGCAAATTATTAGCATAATTCCTTTGGAGTCATGTATAACTTTCCTTTGTCATAAAAACTTCAAGAACACCAGAATTAATAAAATAATCATTATTTGTTTTAGAACTTAGTAAGGTTTCATTTGCTAAAGAATATCATAAATTATTTTCATTACAAATAGATACAAATTTATTTAAAACCCCCTTATATTCGTTTTTAATATCTTTACTCATAGATTATTATTATAATAATAAATCCCTCTATATATATTTTTTAATATAAGAAATTTTAAAAATGATATAATTTTTATAAATTTGTAAGCAAATGTTTTTGACAATTTAGGAGTATTTTAATGGCAAAAGAAAAAAAGAAAAAAAGAGAAAAAGAACCATCCACAAATAAAAAAAGTTTTTCACAAATGATTACCGGAATAAATACATCATCAGAAATTTCTTATGGCAATGTTGTTGTTAATCCTAAAGACAAAAGAGTGAAATGAATTTTTGGTGCATCTATTTTTTCTCTTCTAGCCATAGGAATAGGAGTTCCTCTAGGGATGGCAGGAGTTCAATATATAGCTGCCAAACCATATCCGCCAGACACTGAAGTTTATCCTGGTGGCCCTACTGTTGGTGATATGGTTGAAGAAAATAAGGATAAAGAGAAAATTGATAAAAATGCAGAAAATATTGAAAACATCATTGTCAAGAAACTTTATAACGAAGAAAGAGATGCTTATTTAAGATTTGAAGCATTTGTCAATAATACAAAATATCAAAACACTAATGATAAGGTTGGTCCAACTACTTTTGGAGTTGATGTTTCTAAATCATTTGATGACATTTGAAAAGAACAAGAAAAAGAATTAAATATTGCTAAAAGAGCTATTAGAGAATCATTTCCTCTAGATTGAGCATCAAAATGAAATGATGAATTGAAATCTGCTAAATATGGTAATTCAAATACAGATAAAGAGGCTATTGATTTTTTAACGAAAAACAAAGCAAAAGATGCAGCTTTTGCTAGATTTAATACTGCAGAAATAAATACTACATCTTGAACACAAGCAGACCTTTCTTTACAAGCAAAACAAAACATAACATACAAAGACGATGCAGGAGATGAGCAAATTATTCCTGCAGGAACGCAAATGTTTTCTTCTTCTTTTTTAAATCCTAATGGTAACAATATTGCTATACCATCAGAAAGAGATCCTATTATTCCTTCATCAGAAGTTAAAATTGCTGTTTATCAAACTAAATCATATGTTTTAAAAGAAAGAAATCCATTAGGTCGTTTTCCGGATTTATACAATGATTATTTTAAATCAGCAAACATAAGTAGTGTTGCCATTCCATTTTTACAAAATGAGGATAATTCCGAATTTGAATTATCTGTTACACAAGATTTACTAATAAATTTATTTACAGTGTCTAGAGCCGAAAATGGAGATCTTGTTATACCATTTAATACAATTTCTAATTTTAAGGGAGCAAATACATCTTCTACTACCAAAAGAATCGATTATGATAAAACCAATATAAATACTCTTTCACAATCATCTTCAAATAGCATAAATACTAGAAAGCCCGCTACTACTGGATCAAGTTTGGGTTCATCCAAAGTTTCGCCATTATCCACTTTAATTACAAGTGAAGAAAATGAAGCAAGAGCATTTCATATAGCAGCTATTTCAGCAATGACTCATCCTACTGAAGAAGTTGGTTTATTTAAAGCAAAAGAATTCAATCCTATTAATGAATTTTTAATATCAATTTTAAATATGACTAGTACAACTCATCCAGGAATTTCACCTAGAATAATAAATCTTGTTGAATTTCTTAATGAACAATTAGAACCTTTTTATGTTATTGATCCTCAACCAGGAGAAGAAGCAGTTGAATTTACAGCTCTTAAAAAAAGTTTTGATTTATTCAAATATAATCGTGATTTAAGAACAAAAATAAGAGATATTAATTCTTTTGATTTTAGTAATACATTTAATAAATTGTTAACCGATTCTTTTAAAGATGAAAATCCATATGGCGAATTTACAAATGGTTCGATTTTTACTGATGTAAATGATGTTCCTAAAAAATGAACAGTTTATAAAATAGATATAGATACATATTTATATGTTGATACAAAAGGATTACAAATTTATAATGTTGAAAGTCTTACTGGTGATTCTACAACTAATCCAGCATTAAAAATGTTGAAAAGTGATATTCAAAATACAATAGATGTTGGTGACAACCCTGATCAAGTTATTTTATATGATGTTGCTAATCAATATAATAAAATTGCTACCCAAGAAATAATTAATAAAATTCTAATCGAAGAGAATAAAGAATTTATTATTAATGAATTAATTAAAGAGGGCGAAACAAGAGAGAAAGCTATTGAAATCATTACTGAAGTTTATGAAAATTTAATTAATGTTATAAATAATACAATAAATCCTGATGTAAAAACTGCATTGCAAGGTTTAGCAACTTTGATTGAAGAATTAATTAAACCAATGAATAGTTATGATTTTTATGAAGTAACTAAACCAAGTGGAGTAATTAATCTTGAATTCATGAATGATTCAAAATATATAAATGGAAGTTTAGAAGGTTATTTACTTATTGAATCTCAATTTGATGATAAGTTACGTTCATTAATTTCAGTGCATGTGAGAGAAAATTTGTTTTTTTCTACCAAAGAAACAGGAGGTAAAAAATAATGATGTTTTTTAAGAAAATGTTTTTAATGTCTTCATCCATAGTTGCACTACCTGTTGCAGCTACTGCTTTGATTTCATGTTCAACTGTTAATTCATTAGATGATAATTTAGCACAACAATTAGAAAGTTTAACTTCTAAGGCAGCAAAAGAAATATACATTAATTTTTGAGCTAGAGAAGCTTATGCTGAATTATTTCTTAAGTCTATAAATCCTTCTTCTGATGTTAATTCAGAAGAATTCAAAAAAAATAAAGAAATTATTAAAGAACACTTACTAGATCTTAAACCTATTCCTTCATCAGTCATAATTGATGGAATACCAGGAGATGAAATTACAACTGAAATATTTGATCATTTATTTGATGCCTATACTTTTTATACAGCTTGGAAAACTTCTAATGATGTAAATTATTTCAGGGAACAAAAACAAATTTGAGTTGAGGAAGATTTATCATTAGATGACAAAACAATTTATTTAGATTTCCAGCCTAAATTTGCTTATTCTTCTTCAACAACAACACCTACACAATTTAAAGAAGATTTCAATTTATTATATAAAATAGTTCAAACTGGCATTCAAACTCAATTATTAAATATGATAATTGCAGAGTTTTATTTCACAGCATCAACTAGTGATATGATACAAAGAGGAACTGATTATAATAAAATAATAGATGGCAATATTAATACATTAGAATATTGGAATGCAACGAGTTTTGATATAAACAGCCCTACATATTTCTTAGAGAAATATTTAGTCACAAAAACACCAAGAATAAGATGAAATTTTAGCTCTGAGGAAAATAATAAAATTGAAAATTGATCTAATAGAAAAATAACTTCACCAAAAGATTATATGGAGTTATGAGCAGGAGAACAAGTAGGTACTACCTCATCTCCTAAAAGAATTTTTTCTAAGGATCTATTAGTTGAATCTGAAGATGCATTACTTAATAATAATGCTCTTGATTTTTATGGTTATAATTCTTCGATTGAAATTTCTTCAACATCTGGAAATGGTGCTTTAAGTACAAATGAGGATGTTATTAGAAGATTTGGAAAAGAAACATCCGGTTTATTCAATTATCAAACTAATCAATTTGTATCTTATGATACTTTGGTTAAAAGAGAAAAAATTGAAAAACTTGGTGCTGCAGCCTACCTACCTAAAATTTCTATAAGAAGTAATACTGAAGTAACACGTAAAACTTCAAGTCAAATATTAATTAGTGATTTAATAATTGGTGATGAAGACAGATCATTCGATACTGATAATAAATATAATGAAGGATTAAACACTTGGAAATTATTGGATATCACTCCAATACTAAGTTCGACTCAGCAATCAATAGAATTAAAAATGACATATAGTTATAATTATTCAGATCCAGAAGGTTTTATTGATTATCCCTACAATGTAATTATTACATGAAATCAAACTAGCTCACCAGCTGGGGCAAATATTGTTTCTGAATTACCTAGAACATTATATTTTAATAATATTGATACCAACACACCATTTGGTAAGCAACAAGTATATGGTATAGATCCTATTGTTGATAGTAAAGTAAATGTATCTTATTATATAAGATTGTTACCAGAATTTAATTGATCAGTTGATAGTAATGGTGTTAAGGAAGACCAAACAATTAATGGTACTAAAAAAGCGATTGGCAAATTTACAATGAAGGGAACCCCTTGGTATAAAGACGACAATGATGCTAAATCAACACTTAATTTAAGAAGATTAGCTTTCTCTTTATATATGAATGATGATGAAGAATTATTAAAAGAGATTAAATCCTATTTAGTTTTGAATGATATTTCTATTAGGCCCGGAAAAATAAAAGAAGTAAATGATATCTTAAGTGATTTAGGCATACTTTATTTGGATAAAAAACCTGATTATGCTACACCAAGAATAAAAAATGAAAATGAATAATGGATAAACTTTTTCTTGACATAATTAATAAAAAAATTAAAGCTAAAATTCTTTTTGAAAACAAAAGAGTAATTGCTTTTTACACCATAGAACCTTTACAAAAAGGTCATTTTCTTGTTGTTCCTAAAAAATATTCAAGAAACCTAATTACTATTAAAAATAAGGAGTTAGCATATTGTTTTTTAATTGCTAGAAAATTAGCATTAAAGGAAATAAAGAAATTGAATGTTGATGGATTTAAAATAATTGTAAATAATGAACATTCATCAGGCCAAGAAGTTTTTCATACTCACATACATGTCATTCCTTCAGCAAACAAGAATACTAATTCTAAAACATAATATATTCTAATTATTTTTTTAGTATTTTTTTTATTTCTTGAATGAAAGTATTTCTTTCCTTCGTATAAATGATGGT
>JBOFXM010000022.1:0-2503 GCA_051654165.1 Metamycoplasmataceae bacterium | reverse complement strand
AAAGATTATTACAATATATAATTCAATTTATGATTAATATAATTTTATACCAACCAGAAATACCACCTAACACTGGTAATATTATTAGAACATGCTATGCAACAAATGCAACTCTTCACATAATAAAACCTATGGCTTTCGATTTACATCATGCAATGATTAAAAGAGCAGCTGCTGGAAGAACAATAGAGGATATTCCATATTTTTTATATGAAAATTATGAAGAATTTATCAAACAACATGGTGACAAAAATATTTATTATATTTCTCGATACGGAATTAGAAATTATACTGAACCAAATTATAAAAAAGAAAAAGAAGTGTGAATAATGTTTGGCAGAGAATCAACTGGAATCCCCAAAGAAATTTTAAAAAATAATATTGATAATTGTCTAAGAATACCAATGTCTGAAAAATGCCGCAGTCTTAATTTAGCTAATTCGGTAAGCCTTGTTTCTTATGAAATATTAAGACAGAATAATTTTCAAGACCTATCATTATATGAAGTTCAAAAAGGAAAAAATTTTTTGATGGAGGATGATAGTGAATAACAAAGAATTTTTGATTTCGCTACATCGCGATTATTTAACTAAAAATGAAATTGCTGAATATAAAAAATTACTTCAGAAAAAATATCGCTTAGAAAAAGGTATTTATATTGTTGAAGGAAAACATCTTGTTGCTGAAGCTCTAAGAGCAAATATTGTTCAAACTATTATTTCAACTGAAAAATTTTTTGATTTTGAAGAAACACTTTTTTGCCGTGAGAGTGAAATAAAAAAACTTTCAACAACAACAACACCTCAAAATGTTATTGCAATTTGTAAAATGACAAATCCGAAAGAGTTAGGAAGCAATATTTTGTTTTTAAATAAAATAAATGATCCTGGAAATTTAGGAACATTAATTAGAACAGCCAAAGCCTTTGGTTATGATGACATTGTAATCGAAGGTGTTGATATATATAATCCCAAAGTTTTAAGAGCAGCACAAGGTGCTACTTTTTTTACAAATTGTATCAATATTATTAATGCAGTTGATTGAGTTAAAGAATATAAACAAAAAGGATATTGAATATATGGTGCCTTATTAAATAAAACATCTAAGGAATTTGATAAAGTTGAAAAATATGAAAAAAATATTATTATATTGGGCAATGAAGCAACTGGAATTGAATTTGAAATTGAAAAATTAGTTGATGAAAAAATATATATCCCGATTAAATATGAATCCTTAAATATAGCAGTCGCTGGAGGAATAATTTTGAACAACTTTAAAAAAATTACTTAATTTTCGTTAAAATCATTTCATTATATTTTGCAATATCAGTTCTTGTGAATCGATATTGATAAAATCCTTCTTCAACGGAATTTTTAGTAATTTCGAAACCATTTTTGGACATTCCATTTTCAATCATCTCATTTTTGGTTTTTTCATCTAAAAATATCATATTTTCAAACATTGTTATCATTTCAGTTATTTTAATATCTTTTAAAGCATAATAGTTTTCTTCAATTTTTTGTGAAGTAAAAAAAACATTGTAATAATGTTCTTGATTAAATTCTTCATGAATCTTTCATAATTTTTCTTCCAATGATGACAGTCTATGAATTATAAGAGGCATTAAAGTAAATATAGTAACAGCAATATCAAAAACTTTATTGCTTGTAAATTCATTGATATTTAAAAATTGAAATTTAATTTCTGTTCGAGAAAAATTATCATCATTGATACTAAAGGAAATAAATTGTTTGAAGGTTTTAAAGTAATCAACAACAAATGAAAGAAAAATATTAAACATATCATTATTCATTTTTTTAATTGTAATAATAATAAACGAGTAATTTTGTTGTTCATAATTGTTAATTTTATTATTAAGAAATAGATCAAAATTTATTGGACATTTTTCATCCATTATTTTTGAAGGAGAGAAAATTGAGTAAAGATGATTAGGATTTTTAGTAACAATATATTTAATACCATCAACTTCAAAAATCGGTTTTTTATTTCTTATTTTAATTGTTTCAGTATTGGCAATAAAATTAACTTCATCACCAAAATCATATATATCTATATCTCATGAAAAAGGGGATTTAGTTTTATATTCGCTTTTAATAATTAATTTATTAGCGAAATCAAAACCATAATTAGCTTCACCATATTTTTCTTCTCATAATTCTTTTACTCTTGCATTCATTTTATTCTCCTTTTTACAATTATCTAGTCCCAAATAATATTTGTGAAATTTAATATTTGTTGTCTAATTATTTTAAGTCCCTTATTAATATCAGGCTCACCATTTTTAATTAATAAATTTCTTTTTTTAGTAAAACTTATTAAAGCATTATATTGTCCTATTTCATCATCAAAATATTGAATACCAAGTTCAGAAAATTTTTCAGGTGCAACTTGATTCATGATTTTTGTTATTCCATAATAAAAGTCTAAATCATTAACAACTTCGGCTTTAATTGCCCCAGTTGCAACTAATTTTAATGCATCT
>JBOFXM010000021.1:0-1222 GCA_051654165.1 Metamycoplasmataceae bacterium | reverse complement strand
GCTTTATTCATCGAACCAAGTTCATTTATTTTTTCTTTAACTGTATTTTCCATTGCTTTTATTCCTGGAGCATATAATTTTCTAGGATCAAAATTCTTTCCTATTTTTGCTTCACCTGATTCAACAAAGGCTCATATGGCCTCGGCATTTGCAATTTGCAATTCAGTATTAATGTTAATTTTGGCAATACCATCTTGAATCGATTGTTGGATTTGATTCTTTGGAATTCCTGATCCACCATGAAGAACCATTCCGATACCACAAGCACTTGAAAGTTTTTTTAATGCTTCAAAATTAAGTGATTTTCATGTTTTTGGATAAGGACCATGAATATTACCAATTCCTGCTGCTAAAAAATCAATTCCTAATTCGGCCATTTTTATTGCTTCATCTGGAGAACCAATTTCACCTAAACCAATAATGCCATCCTCTTCACCACCAATTGAACCAATTTCGGCTTCAACCGAAGCATTGTATTTTTTAGCTAATGCAACAATTTCTTTTGTATTTTGATAATTAACTTCAAATTCTTCATGAGATCCATCATACATAACAGAAGTATAACCAGCTTCAAGAGCTAAAACTGCCCCTTCTTTTGAACCGTGATCCAAATGTAGGACAACAGGTATTGTTATATTTAAATCAATAATTAAACCTTTCACCATGCCAACTATAGTATTATATCCACCCATGTATTTAACAGCACCTTCTGATGTACCAAGAATTATAGGAGAATTTTCTGCTTGTGCAGCCAATAATGTTGTTTTTGTCCATTCTAAATTATTAATATTAATGTGAGGAACAGCATATTTTTCTTTAAAAGCCCTTTTAACAATTTCTTTAGCATTTACTAATATTGATTTGTTTTTTGATTCATTTACATTCATAATTTATACTCCTCTTAAATTTTTATGATTGAATATCATTATAACATTTATTTAAAAATATTTCTATGATAGAAATCACTACCTTAACAAATTAAATTAAATTTTATTTCCTGAAGATATTTTATTTGCCAATTCGATAATTTCATACATTTCTTTTTTTGATTTAATAATAGCACCAGAAGCTTTTTCGTGACCGCCCCCTCCATATATTTTAGCAATTTGATGAACATTATAAGTACTTGACCTCAATCTAACTCTTATATCTCCATTTTCCTGCTCGATAAAAAATATTCATATAACGTAAGGTTCAATATTAGCTATAAAATCCACTCTAT
>JBOFXM010000020.1:0-6906 GCA_051654165.1 Metamycoplasmataceae bacterium | reverse complement strand
CTAAAAGCACCTCCACCATGTCTAGCCATTCCGCCATATGTATCAACAATTATTTTTCTTCCAGTTAAACCAGTATCACCAATTGGGCCACCAACAATGAAGCTTCCAGATGGATTAATTAAAATTTTATAATTATTATTTTTGAAGAATTTCTTAATGGTTGGCTGAATGATTAGTTCCTTAACATCTTTTTCAAATTTATCTTTATTATAATTAACTGAATGTTGAATGGACATTAAGACGTCTCTTATTTCAATATTTCCATTATCTAAATATTCGACTGTAATTTGCGATTTCATATCAGATTTCAATTCTTGGATTTTTCCAGATTTTCTTAATTCTTCTGCTTTTTTTACAAGTTCGTGTGCGACAGTAATTGCTATTGGCATGTAATTATCAGTTTCGTTTGTTGCATAACCAAACATTATTCCTTGATCACCAGAACCAATATCATTTCCTAAATCTACACTATTTCTAATTTCCTCAGACTGTTTATTAATATTAGATAAAATTGAAAAATCATTTTCAGTGTAACCTAAATTCATCAAAATACCTCATGCAATTGTTATGAAATCAACATAAGTATTTGTTGTTAATTCTCCACCTATAATTATTAATCTGTTTGAAGCCATAACTTCAATTGCTACTTTAGCATTTTTATCTTTTAATAATACAGCATCCAATATAGCATCTGAAATTTGATCACATATTTTATCAGGATGGCCTTTACCCACCGATTCAGATGTAAAAATTATTGCCATATGTCCTCAATTTACTGTGATTTATTTTTAAATAATATCATACAAAACAATTTATAATAAAGATAAAATATCAAGTACATATTAAGGCATATCAAGAGGTTTATTGATGATTAAAATATTATTAGCAGGAACTCCAAAATTTTCAGTACCAATTTTTGAAGAGATTATTAAAAATTTTAATGTTGTTGGTATTATTACTCAACCAGATAAAAAATCAGGAAGAGGATTAAATATTATCTCTTCACCAGTGAAAGAATTGGCCATTAAATATAATATTAAATTATTTCAAAACGATAAAATATCAAATATTTTTGAGGAACTTAAATTATTAGATTTCGATATTTTTTTAACATCTGCCTTTGGCCAACTTATTCCTGAAAATATTCTTTCATTAGCCAAAAAAGGTTCTATTAATATTCATGGTTCATTATTACCTAAATATCGTGGTGCTGCGCCAATTCAACATGCATTATTAAATGGTGATAAAGAAACAGGAATTTCATTAATTTATATGATCAAACAAATGGATGCTGGAAATATTATTTTTGAAAAAAAGATACAAATTGATGAAAATGATTGTAGTGAAAGTTTGTTTAATAAATTATCCTTAATAGCTGCAAACACAATATGTCATTGACTTAAAAAGTTTTATGATGGTGAATTTGAAGAGAAGGTTCAAAATATTAATGATGTGACTTTTGCCCCTAAATTACTAAAAGAAGAAGCTTTTTTAAAAATTGATACTTCTGAAAAGATGATCAATAAAATTAGAGCTTATAATGCTAATCCTGGAGCATATTTATTTATAAATAATAAACGTGTAAAAATTTTTTCAGCAACTTTAAAGGAAAATAAAAATTATTTGAAAATTTGTACTCAGGATGGATATATTTATTCTTCTAAATATCAATTTGAAGGAAAAAGAATAATTGATCTTAAGTAAATTCAATAATATAATTAATAATTTATCTATAATGATATATTATGAAAAAGAAAAATATAATCCTAGGACAAAATTTTGATTTTAATAGTCATGATGAGATTAAGAACTTTTGAAGATCTCAAATTTGGAAATTGGAAGTTAAAAAGAATATTTGTTCATGATTAACAATCATTATGAACATTATTATGGTGATACTAAATGCATCAACATTAACTTTATTAATAACGGCAATTATTTTAATAGCAAAGCAAATCAATTCTCCAGACTTTGATCCTAATGATGCTAACTTGACAAGAATAATTTCTTTGGTTTCTCTTGCTATTGCTTTCTCATTAGGAATTATTATTGCTTCTTCATCCTTAATAATTATTAAAAATAAGAATAAATATAAAATTTATCACAGAATTTGTTTGGATCTTAATAACTTATTAATTAATGGTGAAGTAGAAGATGTTGATAAAGAGATTAAAGCAATTATTGACAAGAATCTAGTATTTAAGAAGGAAAAATTATTTAAGACTTTAAAACAATTTATAAGTGAGGATAAAATAAAATGAACATAGGAAAATTTCAAATTGTAAATTTTGGTGATAACATTGATTATTTTATAAATTTATACAAAAGAAAATTACTGCTTATTAGAGTTTTTGTTTCCATAACAAATATTATATTTCCAATTATTTCATTGATTTTAGTTGTTATTTCAACTTTAAATCTTGCTGGTGGTGAGTTTGAAACCGCAATAAAAGGAGCAGATTATATTATTATGTCAGCCATGATTTCTGGAGTTATTACCTTAATTAATTCCTTGATTTCTTTCTTTTTATTAAGAGAAAAAATCAGATATTACAACCAAATTTATTATCAATTAATTATTGAAAAACAAAGATTTAGTCTTGATGGCGAAAAATATCAAGGAATTTTAGATCCTGAAGAAAAGAAAAAGATTTTTGAAAATTATCTTTTTAAAATTATAACTGGTTATGAACAAGAAAGTAAAAAGGAGAATTAATTATGAATCAAGAACAAAAAAGAATTATTGAACAATATTGAAAGAAATACAAAAAGAAACATTTACATGCAAAACTTCTTTTTGTTTTTATAAATGTTTTTATTTTTATTGCTTCTGCATTATTAATTGTTCTTAATTTATTTACCATAAGATATAATGATTTATTCCCTGAAATAAAAGAAATTTTTATTGCATTAGCAATTATAACTGGTCTAGGGACATTCTGTATTTCTTTAGTCGGTGTTTTTCAATGGAAAGAAAAGAAAAATAAATATAATATTCAAATTGAAGCGATATCTAAAATTTCTGAACACGATGAAGCAATGAGCGATGAAGAATTTTTTGAATTACTTAGAATTTTAGAAACTAGTTTAATAAATGAAAAAATGTAAATTACTTAAATTTATCTAATATTATTTAGGTTCAATATTTTTTTCAAGATTTAATGCTAATTCATGTGTTTTAGAGATTTCTTGTTCAACTTCTTTTTCTATTTCTTCAACATCAATTATGGCTACTGAATTAATTTTTGATGAATCTTTAATTTGAATAATTTTGACACCTTTTGTTGCTCTGCTTGTTTCATTAATTTGTTCTAAAGTTGTTCGAATTGCAATACCTTTATTAGTAATTATAATTACATCTTCATTACCTTTAACTAAACCAACATATACAAGCGCACCTGATTTATCAATATTAATTGATTTAACACCTTTTGCTCCTCTTTTAGTTTGTCTATAATCATCAAGTGGAGTTTTTTTAGCAAATCCTGATGCACCCATCGAAAGAACAATAATACCTTCAGTAGTATTTGAGGCACCAATAACTTTGCTCTTAATGTCATCAAATTTCATTGCAATAACACCAGTTGCAGTTCTGGACATTGATCTAATTTGATCAACCTTGAATCTCACAACTTTACCATTATTTGATCCAATAATTATTTCACTATTTTCATCAACCTTCATTGCCTTGATAAGTCTGTCATCTTCTTTCATTTTTAGAGCAATCTTACCATTTTTGTTAATTCTAGCATATTGATCAATTGGTGTTTTCTTAATAATTCCTTTTTCAGTAATTGTTACTAAATATTCATTAAAATTATAAGAATTAGTTGTCAGCATAGAAACAATCTTCTCATCTTTTTGAATTTGAATTATATTTTGAAAAGGCAGTCCCTTTGCTTGTTTAGAAAGTTCAGGAATCTGATGTGCCCTTAATCTATAAACTCTACCATATGAAGAAAAGATTAATAAATCAGTATGTGTTGTAGTTGAAATAATTTTACTTACATCATCATCTGAATAGGTAGTTTGAGTTGTGGTTCCCACTCCTCCTCTTCTTTGAACTTTATATTCAATTAAAGGTATTCTTTTAACATATCCTCTTGCAGACATTGTTATTAAAATATTCTTTTCAGGGATTAAATCTTCATCCTGAATGTCTCCAATATTATTAACATCAATTTCTGTTCTTCTTGAATCAGAATATTTATTTTTAATTTCCTGTAACTCAGTAATAATTAATTCAATTGTTTTTTCTTTTGAATTTAAGATTTCATTATAATATTTAATTTGCTCTATTAATGAAGATAGTTCTTCGATCATTTTTTCAATTGCTAATCCAGTTAATCTACCTAAACGCATTTCAGTAATTGCTTTTGCTTGTTTGTCTGATAAATCATATGCATTCATTAAGGCAGTTTGAGCTTCATGATCAGTTTTAGATTTTCTAATTAAATTAATTATTGCATCAATATTTTCAATAGCAATTTTTAAACCTTCCAAAATGTGAGCTCTTGCTTCTGCTTTATCTAATTCAAATTTTGTTCTTCTTGTAATAACTTCTATTTGATGAGCTAAATACACTTCTAATGCATATTTTAAAGTCAATATCTTAGGTTCTCCATTAACAAGAGCAATCATATTAACACTATAATTTGTTTGTAGATTAGTCATTTTAAATAACTGATTCAATAATACTTCTGGAACAACATTTCTTTTTAAATCAATAACAACTCTGATTCCTTTTCTTGATGTTTCATCTCTTAAATCTGTAATACCTTCAATTTTCTTTTCTTTAACCAATTGTGCTATTTTTTCAATCATTGCCGGTTTTTTAACATCGAAAGGAATTTCAGTAACAACAATTCTTGATCTACCATTTTTCAAAACCTCAATATGTGTTTTAGATCTAGTAGTTATTGAACCTCTACCAGTAGTATAAGCATCAATGATACCTCTTCTTCCTAAAATAGTAGCACCCGTTGGAAAATCAGGACCTTTAACATGTTCCATTAATTCTTCAATTGAAATATCAGGGTTTTGAGCAAGAGCAATAACGCCATCAATTACTTCACCTAAGTTATGCGGCGGAATGGTTGTAGCCATACCAACAGCAATACCAACTGAACCTGAAACTAATAAATTTGGAAATCTAGATGGTAAAACAATTGGCTCAATTTCTGAACCATCATAATTTGGCATAAAATCAACAGTATCTTTTTTAATTCCATCAATCATTTCAAAAGCAATTTTGGACATTCTTGCTTCAGTATATCTCATAGCTGCAGCTGAATCGCCATCTATCGAACCAAAATTACCATGACCGTCAATTAAAGGATATCTTAACGAAAATTCTTGAGCCATTCTAACCATCGACTCATAAATAGCTAAATCACCATGAGGATGATACTTACCAAGTACATCTCCAACAATACGTGCAGATTTTTTATATTGAGATCCTGATGTAAGTCCTAATTCAGACATTGAAAAAAGAATTCTACGATGAACAGGTTTTAATCCATCTCTAGCATCTGGTAAAGCTCTTGAAACAATAACTGACATTGCATATTCAAGAAATGAATTTTTCATTTCAGATGAAACATAAATAGGAGATAGAGATGCTGTTTCTTCTAAAATTAGTTGTGATTGAACTTGATATTCTTCTTTATCTTGAGGAGCTTCAGATTCTTCTTCATCAACTTCAATTTTTTTAATATCATTATTCTCGAAAAAAACAACTTTTAAATCTTCTTCTTCGACTCTATATTGATCATCATCATCTTTATCATTTTCATCAAATTTATTTCTTTTTTCATCATCATCATTAAAAATTATCATGTGCATTTCCTCAATAACTATTTATTAGTTATATATTTATATATATTTAATTAAAATTATAGCATTTTTATGGTTAAACTCATCTATTTCATAGCTTTTTTTAGTGATGATTATTTGCTATTTAATAAATTTTGCTTCAATGTAATTAATGTTTTTTCCACGATTGTGTCATTTGATTTCATAACCTGTTTGAATATTATTTTCTAATCTATCAGAAGAATATAAATCATTAGTTTTAAAAATAATTTTTGCGCCAAATTTTTCTAAAGATTCAATTGAAAAATCATACAAAGAATCATTATCCGTTTTAATTTTTAAAACACCATCATTCATCAAAAGACTTTTGTATATTTCTAAATATGTTTTATAAGTAAGTCTTCTTTTATAGTGTCTTTTTTTCGGTCATGGATCACTAAAAGTTAATCAAATTGTTGATGATTTTCCAACAAAAGCTTCTGATAGTTTTGAAATGTCTTGACAAACTATTTTTAAATTTTGAATTTCTTTTTCATCAATCAATTTCAATGCTTGCAAAACTACCGTTGGAAATTTCTCAATTCCAATAAATTTCTTATCTAAATTATTAATAGCCATTTGACTAATCATTTCACCTTTTCCCATGCCAATCTCTAAAATGGTATTTTCATCTATTTCAATTGGAATATTTTGTATAACGCTTTTGTGTTTTGCAATTATTTGATTTGCTTCTGGGTTATTTCTTAATCTCATATATTTATAATACTAAAAAGCCTAAAAAACATTTATAATTAATTAAAACATGAACAAATTAAATATTGATGAAGAATTTATTAATGTGCAAGCCTATAAACATGATGGAACTTTGTATCGTCAATGAAATGGAGCAAAAATAATTGCTTCATCAGCTGAGTATGTTTTAGTTTTAATGAATAAAACAAAAGTTCAAGAAGCTAAAAATCAAAAATGAATTATTACTTCACCTATTTTATGATTTTTTTCCAAAAATATGTTTTTTAATGCAACTTTAACAATTAAAGAAGAGGGATTTTATTATTATGCTAATCTTTCTTCTCCATTTTTTTTCGAAGA
>JBOFXM010000019.1:0-1731 GCA_051654165.1 Metamycoplasmataceae bacterium | reverse complement strand
TTAAAAACTGAAACTTGCACATAAGGTCTGTTTGATTTTTTAATTGCTCTAATCGCAGATTTATAAGGAATCGTTTTATCATGTTCACCAACTATCAAAAGTGTGGGAAGTGTAAGAGCTTTTTCGGCTTTTATACAATCTTTAATATTTTTAAAACTATATAATTTATTTTTAAGCTTTTTAAAAAAATCAAAATTATCAACTTGATATTGATGCTCATTACTTATATAATGATCAATATCAAGATTCAAGGTTTTTGTTAAATCCATATATAAAACATTATTCAATGCTAATGTTTTTTTAAAACTTCTAGGAGTAAACAAAAAATAAAATTTAAGAGTGCTTAATGAAAATGATGAATTCATAGGAGTAACAACAATTAGTTTCAAAATTTTCTCACTAATCTTTTCAGAAATTCTTAAAACAATTGAACCACCCATTGAATGACCTATTAAAATTAATTGATTCAAATTTAATTCTTCAATCATATTAATACAAAAATCAACAAAAATACTTAAATCTAATTTTTGCTTTTTTTCATATTCTGTATAACCGTGGCCAGGAAGCTCAAATGCATAATAATCATAATCTACAAAATTTTCTGCTATATCATCATGATAATTACTGTTTGTGGCAAAACCATGAACAAAAACAATTACTCCTTTTGATTTATTTGCAGCAGGCTTAAATTTGTAAGATCCCACTTTATTTTTTAATATTTCCATAATTATTTTGCTGGTTTTATTTCCAAGTGATCCTTTTTAATTTTATTTCTTATTAAATGAATTTGCTGTTCAGTTGTTAAAGAAGCGTCAATAACAATATGATTAATACCATAAACCTGACAAACATCAATAAGATATTTTAAATAAACACTATGGATAGATTTAAAATAGGCTTCATTTTTGGAAAAATTTTCCACTTCTGACTTTCTTCCACGTCTAAAAATGCGATCTTTAAATTCTTCTCATTTTAGATCAAGAATTATATATAATTTTGGAATTCCTACAGAATAAATAAGTTCTTTTACTTTGTCATGTCACATACTATCATAAAATCCAAACATCACTGGATCTGATGTCATATTTTGATGAGCAAATAATCTGTCTTCAAAAATTGTTCTATCAAAAACGGTTAAATTGTTGTTATAAATTCCTTCTCTATAATTGTCAAATCTTGCACAAAAAAAATAAACTTGAAAAGCAATAGCAGATGTTTTATCACCTTCATATAATTTTTCTAATAATAAATTTTGTAATTTATCATCTTCATTAAGCTCATATACAACATCAGCATCAAGTTCTTTAGCTAGAGCTCTAGAAAGTGTTGATTTACCTGCTCCTATCATTCCACCGATAGCGTAACTATTAGAAATCTTTATTTTTTGAAATTCATTTTTAAGCATTTTTTTCCTCGATTTATTATTTATAATATTTATTTATTATAATGATAAAAATCACATTTTATTAAAAGTTATCAAATAATAACAAATCAATGTTTAATTTTATAATATTTACTTTATATAAATGGTTTTACTTTATAATTTCAAATATGTCTGTTTCCTTAACAAATAAAAGTAGAATATTTAATGATAGAAATAATCTTATTATTTTTTTTAATGCATTTTCAGGAGAAATTACTTCAAAAATTATAAATAATTATGTTTTTATTTATGGAGAGAACAATAATTTATTGGGAATTAACATTTTTGATTATAAAAATGAGTTTAGC
>JBOFXM010000018.1:0-2846 GCA_051654165.1 Metamycoplasmataceae bacterium | reverse complement strand
AATATTGCTCTGGAATGTTTACAATGTCTGAAACGGTTCCTTCCATACCCTTAAACAAAGTTTTATTATCAAGAATAGTTTTAGTTCCCTTAAATAAATTAGTTCTATTTTCTTTGTGATCCATTAAAACATCGATTTTAGTTTTGACTTTTACTAAATTGGTTTTCATGGTATTCGATTTTAATCTTAAAGTAGCAATGTTTATTTCAATTGCATTAACTTCCTCTTTTTTGTTACGAACATTCTGACTAGAAGATTCACCTCATGATTCAAAGTGTTGTATTTCAGATGAATAAACTTCTAATTGTGTTTTCATTGCAGCAATTTTTTCAGCGCCGGCAACTTGAATTTGACCACTTATAATTAATTCTCTTTTTTGTTCCTCATTTTTAAAACGAACTTCAAGATTATAAAGACTTTCATTTATTTTTTCTAAATCTGTATTAAGTTCTCTGATTTCTTTTTCAAGATTTGTTTTATAATCAACATTTTGTTCAATAGAAATCTCTTGATCTTTAATTTTTGATTCTAAATCTTCTTTTGTTTCTTGAACTCCAATAAGTTCAGATCTTAATTCTTCTAATTTTGCATTAAAAATAGTCAAATCATGCACCAATAATCCAACTTCAACTTCTTTTAAGGCCTTAGATTTTTCTAAATAAATCTTGGCTTTTGAAGCTTGCTTTTCAAGTGGTTTAAGTTGTTTTTCAAGTTCATTAACAACAGTATTTATTTTTTCAAGTGATTCTTGAGTTTTTTCTAATTTTCTTAAGGCCTCAACTTTTTTCGATTTATATTTACTTGTACCAGCCGCATCTTCAATGATCCCTCTTCTTTGTTCAGGAGTTGCTTGAGCAATATCAGAAACAGTTCCCTGAGAAATAATTGCTAATGAAGATTTAGAAATACCTGATTCTAAAGCAATCTCCCTAATATCTCTATATCTTGCTATTTGGTCATTAATATAATATGAATTATTACTATTACCCCTTTCAAGAACTCTTGAAATTGTAAAAATTTTATGAGGTATAGAAAGTTTTCCTTGAGAATTATCAAAAGTTAATGTTACTTCACATTTATTTTGTTCTTTTTCAGTTCTTGAGCCAGCAAAAATAATATCTTCCATATTATCTCCACGAAGAGCTTTTGAAGATTGTTCTCCCAAAACTCATTTTATAGCATCATTTATATTACTTTTTCCAGATCCATTGGGACCAACAATTCCAACAACACCTCCATTGAATTTCAAAGTTACTTTATCTGCAAATGATTTGAAGCCTTTTGCTTCCACTTTTATTAATTTCATTGGGTTCCTTTTACTGCAATATTAACTATATATTTATATATATTATTATTTAATAAAATATTATCATATTTTTATATAAAAATTGTGCCCAAAACACTTTTGTTATTTTCCTAATTTTTCAAGAGCATTTTTTGCAGCATTATTTTCTGCCAATTTTTTTGTTTTACCAACACCTTCTCCATAACATTTTTTATCATGAATTAATTTTGTTGAAAAATTATTATCTGGAAGTTTCGAAGACTCATAATATATTTCAGAAGTAGAAGTGGATTGTATTAATTCTTGAAATTTGGTTTTATAATCTTTTAAATTATTTATATCAGTCAATTTTATTTTTGGAGCAAGATATTTTGATAGAAATTTATCAACTTCAGCATCTCCTAAGTCTAGAAAAAGGGCTCCAATAAAAGATTCAAAAAGATCAGCACATATTTTAGTTTTATTAATTAATTCATCTCTATTATTTGAGCACAATAAATATTTGTTTAAACCTAGATGCTTAGTTAAATTAGCTAAAGCAATATTATCAACATTTTTTGATCTTATTTGTGTTGCTTCACCAGCTCCAATTCTTTTAAAATGATTGAATATGATAATTGTTGATTTTGATTGTATTATTGAATCACCTAAAAGCTCAAGCATTTCATATGATTCAATATTACGATGTTCATTGGAATATGTAGTATGTGTTATTGCTCTTTTATAAAGGCCAATATTTTTAAAAGGTATATTATGATTATTTAAAAATTCTTCAATCTTTGGTTTTTTCACTATAGGGCCTTTTTATATTCTTCTAGGGCATTTGCATCTAAAGCAAGTTTAACTTGTTCTAATGCACCATTATATGATTTATGATCGGATGATCCATGACATTTTATTACAATCCCTTCAACACCAATAACTCAAGCAGCTCCAACATTTCTATAATCTAAATGTTCTTTTACATCATTAAAAGCACTTTTCAAAAACAAAGCACAAATTTTTCTAAAAAGATTTGAAGTAAGATTTTGTTTTATTAATTTTTGGAAGTTAATAATAACACCTTCCATGGTTTTTAGACAAATGTTCCCTGCATATCCATCTGTTACAACAACATCAACGTCACCAGCAAGAAGATCTCTTCCTTCAACAAAACCTACATAGTTCATTATTCCTTCATCTCTTAATTCTAATAATTGTTTATTTGCAATACCATGAGCTTCAAAACCTTTGTTCTCTTCAGTACCAACATTTAAAATACTAACTTTAGGATTTTCAATTTTCAAAACTGCTTTTGAAAATGCCTGACCTAATTTTGCTCACTGAACCAAATGTTCCGGATTTATATCTAAATTTGCTCCAACATCCAACATTAAAAATTTTTTCTTTTTAATAACTGTTGGGAAAATAGGCATAAAGGCTGGACGACTAATTCCTTCTAATCTTTTTAATATAAAAATAGACGATGACATTAATCTTGCAGAATCACCTGGTGAAATGCATGCATCAACTGCATTATCTTTCAAAAGATTTAATGCTGTATTCATTGAATTATCTTCAG
>JBOFXM010000017.1:0-9536 GCA_051654165.1 Metamycoplasmataceae bacterium | reverse complement strand
TATAAACAACATATGCATCCGCATCTTCGTCATATATTGCATCGATAATCTCGAAAAAATGATTATAATTAATCCCTTTTGGATCTATTACAATATTATTAATTTTTTCAATATTATCTTTTTTAGTATTGATTATCGAAACTTGAAATACTAATTGTTGATATGGCAATGTATATTCCATTATTGGAAATGGAAGTGAAAATCCTTCAAAATCATATCAAACAACATTTTTTTTATCCAATGGTTTTATAAACTCCTCAACTGCTGAATAATCAATAACATCAATATGTTGTTTAATATTGTTAGTAGCTTCATGATTATCATAAAACTCATTAAGTAAAGTTCTGTTATAGGCTAATTCAATATTTTTTTTATTTTTTATTAATGTACCACTTACTGGTAGTAAGTATGGAAAATCTTCTTGAATAATTTGTCTTGTGAATTTATTGTTCCCTCAAGATGTTGTGTCGCTTTTATAGATATATGCTCTTTTTGCACTTTTTGCATCATTTATTCTTCTAATATAATAATCAATTCCTTTGAATTCCAATTGCTTTTTCTTAGAACCTTGTTTTAAATTCAATAATTGTCTACTAGATATTTTATCAAATATAGTTCCGCCAAGTTTTTCTGGATCACCAAAAGCTGCAAGTTTTAATCCAAAAATAGTATCATTTTTTTTTGCCGCTTTGTTTACACTTGTATTTGCATAAAATGTTTCATCAAATGTTATTGAATAATTTTTTTTATAATCCTTAATTTCTATAGTTAATATCGAAAAATCATTCACTTCATAATCATTTTTAGAAATAATTTCGAAATCAAAAAAAGCTCTAATATAATTATTTCTTTTAGTTCCCGTACTTAAATTTAAATTAGAAATCAGTTTTCTTTTTTTATCAAATAGTGTTGGTTTACTTATTGCACCATTATATTCAAAAATTGGATATAAAATAATGTCAACATTAGGATCATGCATTGCTTTTTTTGTTTTAGTTATTGCTATTTCGATGTTCTTCTCTTTTATTATTATAAGATTTAGTTTTTCTAAATTACATTTTTCTCTAATTCATTCAATAAAATGATTCTCAATAATATTAAAACCAGTTTTATGTACTTCAACATAATTATAATCTTCGTCATTGTTCTCATCAAATTCTAGTGCTCAATAAGCATTTGGATCTTCATTTTCTTCTTCATTACTTAAATCATTCATTTTAAAATCATTTCAAATGAAATATGGCTGACATGTTAAAAATCTTTCTAAGTGTTTCCATGTTATTTTTTTATCATTATTCATACTCTAGTTTCAATTTGCCTTCATCTTTTCATTTTGCTAATAAAATTTTATATTCTTCTTCATTATGACATTTTAAATATTCAACTAAATCAGCATCTTTTATTAAATGATATTTTGGAGATATTCCTGATGTAGTATATTTTTTATATCAATTTTTAATGATTTCTATATCATCTGATATTTGCGCAATATTTATTTTATATTTGTAATTTTTAATTCTTCTATGTTCTATTGGATAATTTTTAGGATCTAGATAATCCTCTTCTTTTAAGAAAGTTGCAACTATTCAAAAATCTTCCACCCCCATTAAATAAGAATAAAGTTGTGATTGTTTTAAATATGAAATAGGAACACCATATTTATTTCAATTCTCATAATTCTTTTCGCCAGTAGTTTTAATTTCAATAATAATCTTTTTATCTTTTATATAACCATCTGGCAACCCACCGATTACATCATCTTTATCTGCAAAATAATCATAGTTATATTTTATTGGATCATATGTTTCAATCTTCAAATTTAATTTCTGTTCAATTGCATCTATAACTTTTGGTTCAATATCAATTCCGGCATCAACATATTTTCGATCTAAAATAGGCAATCCAATTCATGCCATTCTTGCAAATGCAGCAAATTGCGATTTAAAATCATCAGTTTCTAGAACATCTCCAACTGAAGATCCGCCAATTTTTTTAAAACCAAATTTATTTCAAAGTTTTTTGTCCAAAAGTTTTTTATGAAAATCTTCTTTTAAAACAACATTTCTATTTATCTCATCAAGATTATAATCAATTCCATTATAAAAATGTCTTTTACTTAATTTCATATGATTATTATATACTAATTAAATGTTAAAATAATGTTGGCATCATGTCAATTCCATTTGTAAATATTTTATATTTATTTTTATTAAAAAAAATATTAATAAATCTTATATAAGAAATTGGTTTAGTATATAATTAATTTGCATAATTAACAATTTGCCGATTTAGCTCAGTGGTAGAGCAGCTGGCTGTTAACCAGTTGGTCACAGGTTCAAATCCTGTAATCGGCGCCAGTTTTGGCCTATTGGTGAAGCGGTTAACACACATGGTTTTCATCCATGGATTCACGGGTTCGATCCCCGTATAGGTCACCAAAATGGAAGATTAGCTCAGTTGGGAGAGCACCGCCCTTACAAGGCGGGGGTCATGGGTTCGAGCCCCCTATCTTCTACCATTATGCCGTCTTAGCTCAGCTGGTAGAGCAACTGACTTGTAATCAGTAGGTCGTAGGTTCGAATCCTATAGACGGCACCATTTTCGCGCCCTTAGCTCAGCTGGTAGAGCAAATGGCTTTTAACCATTGGGTCAGAGGTTCAAATCCTCTAGGGCGTACCAATATGTCAATTAGATGACCCCAAATATTATTTCGAGTAAGAAATATTATTTTGCGCGAGTGGTGGAATTGGCAGACACGCTAGATTTAGGCTCTAGTGCCTCACGGTGTGAGGGTTCGAGTCCCTCTTCGCGCACCAATTCATTTTTATATGGCCAAACACAATATAAAATAAAGCCAATAGGGCTTTTTAAAGACCAAAATATTTCGAAAAAAGAATAAAAAAATTCCGATTATGGAATTTTTTATTTATTAATTATTTAATTATTTAATTGCAATTTCTGCTTTTTTAATAACTTCTTCAAGTAAAGCACATGATTTATTAAATTGATCTTGTTCAGTATTTGAAAGTGAAACTTCAATAATAGATTCAACCCCATTAATTCCTACTATTGCAGGAACTCCAGTATAAAGACCTTTGTTTTTATATTCACCGTTCAAATAAGCGCCAACCATTAAAACCTTTTTAGAATCAGTTAAAATATTGAAACAAATATTTGCTAATGCAGAACCAATACCATAAAATGTTGCACCTTTTCTATCAATAATTTCATAAGCTTTTCTATAAACTGTTTCATGAATTTTTGGATATTTCTTAGGATCAATTTTTCCATCTTTTTCGAAATCAGAAAGAGGTTTTCCACTAACAGTTGCTGATGAAAAAACAGATACTGATGAATCTCCATGTTCTCCTAAAACATAAGCTTGAATTGAGCTAGTTGCTACATCAAGTTTTTGTGACAGAATTCTTACGAATCTTGCAGTATCTAATGATGTTCCAGAACCGACCACTTTATTTTTGTCAAATCCTGTTACTTGTTGATATACATAAGTTAAAACATCAACAGGGTTAGAAGCAATAACTGTAATTCCTTTAAATCCAGATTTTTTAATTTCTGTAGCTATAGCTTTCATGATTTTTGAATTACCTTCAACCATATCAATACGTGTTTCACCTGGTAATTGTGGTCTTCCAGCAGTAATAACCACAATATCTGCATCTTTACAATCACTATATTGAGCATGAAAAACATTAAATGGAAATGCAGCTGTAGCAATTGCATCTTCCATATCTAAAACATTTCCTTGTGCTACTTTATCATTAACATCAATGATTCCATATTCTTGAGCAATTCCTCTATTCATTGCAGCATAAAGAAATGAATTTCCAACTGCTCCTGAACCCACTAAAATAATCTTTTTAACCTTCATATATATTCCTTATTTATTTCTATTTTAAATTTTTACAATTCAATTATATATCTAAAATAATCAAAACTAAATATAAATAAAAACAATTAACAATAATTGCTTAAAATAATTATTTTAGAGAAATAATTCCAAAAGCATTTAATCATAATAATATTGCTGGAATAACTGGAATGAAAATTGCTAATATACAAACAATTAACTCTGCACCTCTTGGTTTAGCAATGAATAAATATAATAATGCACCAATAAATCAGAAAAAAAGTGCAAGGAGCAATATGATTAATCTAGTTCCATCTACATTAGATTTTTTGTTATTATCTTCCATATTACTTATCCCCTTAAAATTATTAAATTAATTATACTATATTTTTTAATCATAAAAAAACATATTAATATATAATTTTATTTTACTAAAGTGATATTATTATGAAAATAATTTTATTAATAATGAAGGAGAACTAATGAATATTAAAAAATTCTATCTAACAATGTCATTTTCTTCTTTATTAATTTCACCTTTAATTATCCTCTCCTCATGTTCAAGCATTTCTTATATGACTATAATTCCCAAAATAACTGTATCCAAAATAACTCAAATCCAAACTGAAATAGCTAATGAAACCGTTGAAAAATGAATTGATGATAGAAAAGCTTGAACTATAGATCAATGACTTGTAGCTAATTATCCTGATACTGGATATATTGGTGGAGGAAATGTAATTGCTAAAAACATTTCTAATATTAAAGTGAATATTTATGAAGATAAAATAAGTTTCGTTCTTGAAGTTGATAAGAATTCATTAAATAGGTTTCTCGATGATAAAACTGAATGAACAGCTTTAATTCCTCAAAAATAATCATAATTAATATTTTATTAAATATACAATTGCATAACTAATTTTAATAAAATATTTTTCAATAACATTAACATAAAAAATAATATAGAAAGCAGGCGAAAAGAAATTGTCTAAACCAATTATCGAATTAAAAAATGTAACAAAAGACTTTGATCAAAAGGTTATCCTAGATAACATTGATCTTTCAATTTATGAAGGAGAATTTGTTACTCTTCTTGGACCATCTGGTTCTGGAAAAACAACAATTTTAAGACTTATAGGTGGCTTTGATTGAGCAACGAGGGGTGAAATAAATTTTAATGGATTAGATATTAAAGATTTACCAGCACATCTTAGAGAAACATCAACAATCTTTCAGGATTATGCTTTATTTCCACATTTAAGTGTTGAAAATAATATTAAATATGGATTAAGACTTAAGAGATTTGATAAACCTAAAGAAGATCTAAAAGAAAATGTTAATAAATTACTGAAAATAAAAGTTAAGCAATGAAAAAAGAAAGCTACTGCTGAAATGAAGAAGCTTGATAAAATTCAAAATGAATATATAAAGAATCTTGAAACTAAAAAATTATCCGAAAAAGAAAAGACAAAAATTCAAAATTGATTAGATGATTCTGATTTTAAATATTCATATTGAGAAACATATGTTGGTCAAGAAACAAATAAATTTAATAAAAGATATTTACAAAGAAAAATTACAACCAAAGAATTAGATGAAAAAATGATTGAGGCACTTAATTTAGTTGAATTGGAAGGTCATGAGAAAAAGTCTATTGATAAATTATCTGGAGGACAAAGGCAAAGAGTTGCACTTGCTAGAGCAATTGCAGTCGAACCAAAAATTCTTTTATTAGATGAACCACTTTCTTCACTTGATGCTAAAATTAGAGAAAAAATGCAAGTCCTTTTATCAGATTTACAAAGAAAATTAAACATTACTTTTATTTTTGTAACACATGATCGTGAAGAGGCATTGCAATTATCAGATAGAATTGCTGTAATAAGAAGTGGAAAGATTGAACAATTTGATACCCCCAAAGAAATTTATGATTATCCAATTAACAAGTGAGTAGCACAATTTATTGGGGATTATAATATGTTTGATGGGAAAATTGTAGATGATTCTTCAGTTTCATTTTTAGGAAAAGAATATAAATTTTGGAAACAAAAATATTCATTTGAACCTGACACTTTAGTTGATGTATTGATAAGACCAGAAGATATTATTATTAAAAAGAGTAGTGGCTTTATTAGTGGTAATGTTCTTTCATCAACTTATAAAGGTAGTTACTATGTAACTGTTGTTAAAACAAGAAAAGGTAATTTTATTGTTGAATCTACAAATGATTATGATGATGGAGAAAAAGTATATTTAGATTGAACAATAACTTCGATGCATTTAATGTTAAAAGAAGAAGTAGAAATGGAGGTTGTAAATAATGCAATATCTTAAATCGTTAAATAAACAATCATTTTTATTTATTCCATATATATTATTTTTTGTTTTATTCATATTTGTTCCATTATTTTTTATTTTGGTAACTTCATTCTTAACACCACTTGGTGCTAGTCCAGATTATGATAATGCTGAACTTCTAAAAGATTTCACCTTTTGAATAATATTTTTTAGATCCTTGGGTATTGGAATAGTTAGTGCCATAATTTGTTTAGGAATTGCATTACCTTTTGTTTATATTGTTTTATTGATAAAAAATAAAAGTGTGAAAATAGGTGTTTTATCTTTGATACTTGCTCCATTATTTATTTTTACATTAGTAAAAGTTTTAGCACTTAAAGGATTCTTTACATATGCTTTTGATGAAAGAGCATTAGACGGTTCAGGTGCATTGATTATTGGACTAGTATATTTGAATTTACCTTTCATGATTATTCCACTTTATGTTGTTTTTTCAAATATGCCTAAAAATATAATTGATGCTTCTGAAGATTTGGGTTACACTAAAATTCATACATTTGTTAAAATAGTAATTCCATATGGCTTAAAAGCAATTTGTTCAGGACTAACAATAGTATTTTTAATGGGAGTTTTAAGTGTTGCTGTTAGTGATAAACTTATTATTAATTCGGAACAAAATAAATTAATTGGAAACATAATTAATGATTTAGCCAATCCTTCTAATGGATTTGATATGCAACAAGCCTCGACTGTAGTTATGATCACAATATTTTCTGTAGGAATAATATATGTTTTAATAAATGCGATTCCTTGATTGTATCAAAGAATGAGAGGTGGAATAAATGACTAAATTCAAAGAATTTTCTAAATATTTTTATATAGTGATTATTTTAATAATTTTTTACGTTCCTCTTTTTTTTGCTGCTATCTTTAGTTTTAATGAAACGAGTGACAAGGGTTTTATTACTTTTACTCATTGAAATGGTTTTACATGAGAAGCTTATGAAAATCTATTTTCAAATAAAATGGTTGCAGCTTTCATGAGTTCATTATTGTTGGGTACTCTCTCAAGTTTTATAGTAATTGTTTTTTCACTATTGACAGTTTTTAGTATTTGAAAACAAAAAAGTAAAACAATAAAAATAATTAGGAATGCTTCTACAAATATTTCATTAATAAATCCAGATGTAATTATTGGAATTTCATTAGCAATATTTTTCACATTATCCTTTGGAGTTTTATCATCAGAATCTGAAGGGTTCCCAAGAGCATTAATTGGTCATGTTGTCATGATATTACCATATGGCATTTTAATAATGTATCCAAAAAGTGAGAAGTTTAACAAATCTATTTTTGAAGCAAGTTATGATTTAGGTTATTCTAAAATTAGAACATGATTTAAGACATATTTTATTTATATGTTGCCTTCAATCACTTTTACTTTACTAGTTTCAATGGTTCTTAGTTTTGATGATTTCATTATTACAACTATTACATCAAATACAGAAACTGTAGGAACAGAATTGTATCAAGGAAGATTTCAATCATGAGCTCTAGCATTAGGTTCAATTTTATTAATTTCAGTAATTACAGTAAATGCAATAATATTCATTAAGAGTTCAAGAAAGGCAGTGAAAGAATATGAAAAATAAAAAAACATGATTATGAATCTTTTTCCCCATCGTTTTCTTTGGATTGATGATGACTGGAGCAATTTATAAAACGATAAATCCTTATAAACCAACTATTTATAATTATCAATCATATGTAAATCCTGATTTGATTCCTGAAATTGAAAAAAATTATTCATATCGTGAATATAAACTTAACTCAGAATTTAATAATGCAATCGATAATAATAAAGCAATTGCGGGAATATCTTCTGACTACATGTTAATAGATTTAATAAACAATAATAAAATTTCAAAAATCAATTTTCTAGAAGCTTTTGGTGTTGAAAATCCTACATTGTTCTATTCTGATGCCACAAACAAACAACTTGAATTTTTTGATAAATTTATTGCTCCAAATGCAAGTGTTAAAGGTGATGCAGATGGCGATGGGATTGCTGATCGTTTTTCAGAATATATAATTCCTATTTGAATAAACAACAAAGTATTTATTTATAATTCAGATAAAATAAATAATAATGTTCCTGATTTTACTGGAAATGATTTTTCTCATGAAAATATTTTAAAAGAATTAAGGCGAAGTGGAGTTGATGTTTGATCATGAGTTAATGCACCAATTGAAAATAGTGTTATTGGTTCGGAATTAGAGAGTTTTGACACAACATTAACAAATAATAATTATGTTAAAAGAATTGATCAATTTGCTCAAATTGTAAAAAATGGAACAGGACATGAGATTAGTGATTTTTCGGTAAATGTTTTTGAAGGTGATTCTGATGTTGTTTTACAATCAACTATTGATCCCAAATCATTTATTCAAGGTTCATATTTGTTTAATGGAGATGCTCTAGATGCTTATTGATCGGAAGACAATTTTTCTAATGTACCTACTGGAACAATAAAATTAGTAAAACCAAGAAATTCTCTATCATTTGTTGATGGTTTTGTTGTTTCGGCATCGATTTCTGAAAAAAATCAAGTTGAATTATTAAAGAATTTAATTCCAGCTTTTTTTGAGGGTAAATTCATGACTAAAGAAGAAATCGCTTTAGAAGTTACATCAGAGGATGGAACAATCGATTGAGAAGGACTTGCATCACTAAGCAATTTCGATTATGTCAACTATACTCCTACTTCAATTGGGGAATATGAATTTGTTTTAGAAAATTATTTTGTGGATGAAGACGAACCAGGAATTGCAGAATTATTTTATATCATCGAAGCATATCAAATAACTCCAATAGTCCCAGTAAATGAAGAGTTACAATCAAGAGTTGCCATTGAATTTAGAAGAAGATTAAGATTATAAATTTATATTTAATGTAATAATATTATTCCCATAATTGCATACATATAAATATATGTTATTATTTACATATATGTTATTAAATAAAGAAATTGTCTTGAAAGCAAATGAAAAAGTAAGAATAGATAAATTCATTGCTGATAATACTGATTTTTCAAGAAATGAAGTTAAAGAAATCATTGATCTTTATGGAGTTTATGTTGATGAAATACTTGTTAGAAAACCTAAATTTATAATTGATGTAGGACAAACAATAATTATTAAAGAAAAACCACAAAATGAAATTGTTATGATTGCTCAAGATATTCCAATTGACATTGTTTTTGAAGATAAACACATAATTATTATCAATAAAAAAAGTGGCATGGTTGTTCATCCTGCTCCTGGAAATAAAGATGGAACATTGGTTAATGCACTTTTATATCATTTTAAG
>JBOFXM010000016.1:0-4165 GCA_051654165.1 Metamycoplasmataceae bacterium | reverse complement strand
AAAACATCTATATATATCTTTTTGATTTGGATATATAGTTTTATGATTTATTATTTCTTGTTGAATAAATAATTGTATGTTTTTGTAATATGAAAGTTTCAATTGAGATTCTAGAAAATTAATATATTGTTTATCCATTAATTGAATCTTACTTTGGATAAATTACCATATTTTTTATTTTCAATTATTTTTGTTTCTGGTTGACCATCTAAATGAAAAATAAAAATTATTTCTTTGTTCTTATTATTTGATGCAATATTTAAATTTGAAATTTTCGAAAAATCTTTTTTATAAAAATATTTTAATATATCTGTACTTTTATTTCATTTAGATAATTGTTTATGGGTTCTAAAATTTGTAAAAACATTTTTGTATAATGACATATGATTTTCTATCATATTTGGTCTTTCCTGGTTTTCCAAAAGAAATTTCTTTTTTAACTTCTTTTTTAATTCCTCTTCATTAGTTATTGATATATATTCAAGTAGAGCAAAAAAGGTCATATTTTCTAAATTTGATATTAAAAAATCTCTTTTTAATATTCTTTTTATTTCTAAATTTATTTTAAGTTTTAAGGTTAAGTTTATTATTAAATAAGTAATAGTTGTAATTGTAGAAATAATAATAAAGATAGCAACAATATTTGCTAAAATATTTGTTCAAAAAATTCCTGCAAAATGATTTTGATCAAAATCTTCTCCTGGAGTGTATCTAAGTATATTAATCATATTTGTTCGCCTACTCATTTTATAAAATATTTTCAATCATTTATTATAATAAAATTATCATTTATATATTAAAAAATTAAGTATATTGATTATTTTTTGTTATATGGAATCTAAATGAATAAGCCAATTATTATAAATGTTATTGAGAAAAGTGCTATAAGAACTATTACTCAATTTATTCTTTTTAAGTAATCCAATTCTTTGCCTTTATCTTTTGGTTTTTCTGTATTAAATTTAATTTCCATGGTTTCAATAATATCTTTCTTATTTCGAAATACTTTTTGAACTAATCCACCAAAAAAATTCATAAATAAGAATGTTATTGCTCCCGCGGCCATACCTTCGGCAATTGAATTAGTTAACATCATGAACATTATTGTAAGAAATAACATTGGAATATCAATAGTTATATCTCATTCAAAATGTCTTAATTGAGAGATCATTAATGTTCCAACAATAATTAAAATGGGTCCAATGATTGGTTGATAAAAGGTGGTAACTTCACCAACAGAAATGGGTACAGGCATGAATACTTGTAAAATTGGTCACATAGCTATTGATAATCCAAACATGATAGCTGTTATTATTGAAGAAAATCCTGTTTTTGCTCCTGCAGATACACCAACTGTTGATTCAACAAAAGAAGTAACGGTTGTAGCACCTATTCCTGCACCTACTATAGTTCCTGCTGCATCTACCTTATTTGCTTTATTTATTCAATTGGCATCAGATTCATCTAATTTAATCATTCTATTTAAAGACATTAGTGTTCCGGTAGTATCAAAAAAATCTAAGTAAACAAAAGAAAATATTGCTAAATATGTCATAGGAGATTTTCAAACTTCTATTTCGCCAAATCCCAATCATCCTCCTTGAACTACTTGTTTAAATGTACTGAAATCACCGTAATTTCCAATTAAGGTATGGCCAGGATCAACATTTGCAATTGAATTAGTTTGTAATAAGATGATTAATATTATTGCTCCAATAATCATTGATATTAAAATACCTCCTGGTACTTTCAAATAATGAAGAATTAAACCTAAAAATAACAGGAAAATTGAAAGAATAACTAATCCATTACTAAAATCGCCAAGTGTTGTCATTGTGCTTGGACTTGATTGAATTATTCCAGAACTTTGCATTCCAAGATAAGCAATAAAAAAACCTAAAGCTGCTCCAATAGATAGCTTTAGGTTGTTTGGAATCTTTTTCGTTATAAAATCCCTAGCTGGAGTAATTACAACAAAAAAATAAACAAAACCAGAAATAATGGTGACTGTTAATGCCCCATTAAAACCAATTGATTGTGAAACAGTGTATGCAAAAAAAGCATTCAATCCCATTCCTGGAGCAAGACCTATTGGAATATTGGCTCATAGCCCCATTAACATTGTTGCAAAAAAAGCTGATATTGCAGTTGCTAAAAAAAGTCCTGCAGAAAATTGCGCTGCTGTTTCTGTTGATCCTGGTTCTAATAAACTGTCGCCAACAATTGATGGGTTGACTGCAAGAATATAAGCCATGGCAAGAAATGTTGATATTCCACCAATTATTTCTTTTTTGAATGTTGCATTCCTGCTATCAAACTTAAAGTAGTATTTTATTAAATTCATTTCTTTCTTCCTATATATGATTTTAATCGGTACTTAAAATTATAGAAATTAGCTTATGCATTTCCTATTAAACCATTTCATTTGGTCTATGTACTTATTCATTATAGATTAAAATTTTTATTTGTGAATTAAATTTTATTATTTTTTGTTATTTGCACAAAATTTCTGCTGCAACTGCAATCATAGCGCCATTATCAGTGGAAAATTCTTCAATTGGTAATAGTGTGTTTTTATGTAATTTAACATACTCGCTTCTTAAATATGAATTAGCACTTACTCCACCTGATAAAATAAGTGTTTTAGGCTTATATTCATTAATAGCAATCTTTGTAATATTAATCAAATAATCAACCGCCTGTTTTTGAAATGAATAAGCTAATAGATTTTTATCTATTGACTCTTTCTTTTGAGAGCTATTATGAATAATATTGATTACTTGTGTTTTCAATCCGCTAAAAGAAAAATCATATTTGTTTTTTGTTTTTGGTATAGTAAGATTAATTAAATTGCTGTATTTATTATTTTTAAAATTATCATCAATAACTTGACCTCCGGGAAATCCAAAACCCAAACTTCTTGCAACTTTATCAAAAACCTCTCCTAAAGAATCATCTAATGTTTTACCAATACATTCAAACTTGAATTCATTTTCATGAAAAAATAGATTAGTGTGGCCTCCAGAAACCACTAATGATAAAGATGGATAATTTATTGTTTTTTCTTTTTCATTTTTGTGTCTTAGTAAAACAGAATAAATGTGTCCTTCTAAATGATCGACAGGAATTAACTCTATATTTAAAGTTATTGATAAAGCATGTGCAAATAAGTAACCCATTTGTAATGATCCAAGAAGCCCCGGTTTTTCTGTATATGCAATATAATTAACTTTTCTTAAATCGAAATCCTTTTTTAATTTTTCCAATAATATTGCAAAATTGTTAATATGTTCTCTGGATGCAATTTCTGGTATTGTTCCTCCATATTGTTTGTGAATATTAGTTTGACTTATTTTGTAATTTAATAATATTATTCCGTTTTCAACTATGCCAATTGATGTGTCATCATGACTTGATTCTATTCCTAAATAAATCATTATTTTAACCTGCCAATTTGAGGAGTTGATCCATATTCTGGTTTTATATCTAGGATGTTTTTTTCTAATTTAAAAAGATACATATAATCACTGAATGAATTAAGTAATTTGTTGTAATTAATTATTTTTTCATTAACAGATTTCTCCACTAATTTTGTTTTAGAAATATCTTCAATATTATTTGTAGAAATCGTGAAAGAATGATGTTTATTTGCTGAAATAAATAATTCATTTTCTAATTTATTATCAAGAAGTTTGAATGTATTAGTTGTTAAAATATTGCAGCCAGTTATTTGAGAGATTGTTCTAACATAAATTAAAGCAATTCTTGAACCAGTAAAGGAACCAGGCCCAATATTAATATAAAAATTCTTTATATCTTTTATTTGTATTTTTTTTTCAATTAATAGATTATTAAAAAATCTAATTACTTCTTCAACTTTATATATAGTTTTTATAATTGCTTTTGTCTTTATCTGAAAGTTTTCATCAAATAGACAAGCAACAAATTCACTTTGAGTTGTATCTAAAAATATATTCATTTATATTCCTTCGATTTCATATAATCTTTGATCTTCATTAATATAATTTATATTAATCTCTATAGCATTATTAAAATTGATATTTATGTTTTTAGATCATTCTATAATTATTATTTTATCTTCAAAAAAATCATAATAGGATTCCAAATTTCCTTTTATATTGTATGCATCAATATGAACAATCTT
>JBOFXM010000015.1:0-1322 GCA_051654165.1 Metamycoplasmataceae bacterium | reverse complement strand
TAAGCAGGATCCAAAAGGTGTGATTCCAAATGGAATTTATAAAGTTTTTAAGCATGAGAATTCTAGATCAATTTTCGTTTTTGTTTTGGCGTCATTAATATTTATTTCGCAAATAATACTTATTTCATTAATTTCGACTATTCTAAATTGAGGATGATTTTGATATATTCCTACATCAGTTGTGGCAATAGCATCTTTAGGCAAATTAATATATAGTTTAATTGAATATAGAGGTTTGAGACATTCAATAAATGTTTATCGTGATGATTTAAGTTCTGGTCTTAAAACAACACCTCCATTTATTTCTAATATATATATTAAACTTTATAAAAAACAAGTAACACACAATTGGATTACAATTGCCACTCTTTTTTATGGAACAATTGCTGTTTTAATATTTTGATGATTAAAAGATGTTAGTTGATGAATTTTTGATTTTAAATTATGAATTAGTCAATTAGGTCCACAACCTGATAATTTAGCAATTTATATAGTGATTGGGTTAATTGGAGTAATGAGTATTCATATATGATTTACTGTTTTTAGAAAAAAAAGAATTGTTGATATTCAGTCCTTTTTTGGAAATGAAGTTATTTCACAAATTGAAATCCAAAAAATTGTTTATGATATGAATAAAGCATATAGAAAAATATTCTTTTTATCTATTTTAATTATTTTGATTATTCCAATTATTATTAAAATTGTTTTTGATAAAATAAGAACGAAAAGATAAAAAATTATTTTTCTTTTTTTATATCATCTAATATTTTATCTATCTTTAAAGCATTTTTGCCAATAGTATCAATAAGAAAAGTCAATTTAGGAACACTTCTACCTAATTCATATTGTGCCAACATTGTTCTAATATAACCTTTCGATTTATTAAGAGCTTCTAATGATTTATTTTCAGATTTTTCAAATGCTACATAAATTTTTAAATTAGTTCCATCATTTGATAATTTAGCGTCAACAACTGTTGTATTAGATATATTAACATTTGTAACGTCATGTTGAATAATTTGCGAAATCAAAAACATGTAGTTTGATTCTTTTTTTCGTTTGTTTATTTCATTCATAATTTTAAGAAATTAAAACTTCATCATAAGTTTGAAGTATATCTCCTTCTTTAATATCATCAAATTTTCTAATATGTGTTCCAAACTCAGTTCCTTTTTCAGCTTTCTTTATACTATTTTTACCATTTTGCAATGTTTCAATCTTACCATCATGAATAATTTTGTTATCTCTTAAAACTCTTAATTTTGTGTTGGCCTTAATTGTTCCATTAGTTACTAAACAACCAGCAATTGTTCCAACTTTTG
>JBOFXM010000014.1:0-3016 GCA_051654165.1 Metamycoplasmataceae bacterium | reverse complement strand
TAGTTTTATCAATAATATCATTATAGAATTTATCGACAAATTTTTGATCAACTGATGAGGAACATGATATTAAAACAAGTGGTGCAGATAAAGGAACAATAGCTGATGTCATTAAAAGAGATATACTTTTTATTTTCATCTCATCACCCTTCTAATAGAATTATTTTTCAAAATAGATAATGGTGGTTTTATTGCATTAAAATCTATTACATTAGGTCCATAATTTATTAATTCTTTAATTTTAATTTTATACTTTCCATTTATTCTATCTGAAAATCTACTAGCTGAAATTTCAATTTGAATTTCAGATTCTTCACTAGCACTTGGTGGAGTTGGAAGCGGATAATCCATATCAATACCAATCATAAAATCATTATTAGCATTTTGTTCCTTAGGAATATCAATACTCAAATAAGTATATAAATCTCAAATTGGAATTGGTTTTGTTAACTCACCATTTAATATTGTGGCTTTGAATTTCTCATCCAATAATTTTATTAACTCTATTTCAAGATCATAATATTGAGTTGAAAAAGAGGATGTTGAAAAAACAGGCAAAGAATAAATACTATTTTTATCAAAAACGATATCGATTTTTAATTCAGCTTCATTAATTGAACTACTTTTTCTTTCAACATCATTTACTATTATTGCTAATTGTTTTTGAAGAGCTATTTCATTCATTTGATTAATCACAGTTGATTTAACATAATTTGTAATATTATTAATGAAAACGGCTTTTTCAGTTGGAATATCCAAAATCGATTTAAGTACACCATTATCATATTTTTTAAGTGATATATCTAGCAGGTTCGATGCTTGCGAAATTCTAACAGAAATATCATTAATTAAAGTAGATAAAAAATTATCCTTTTTAAAATACACTTCTTCTACAGCATTTCTAAAATCTTCGCTACTCATTGGACTAATTGTAAATCCATTTTTTATGATTGCATCTGAAACTTTAAAAAAATAAATTTCTGAAATTTCTTTATCCAGTTTTGAAGAAACTTCCACATTTACATAAGTATCATCTGAATTAACTAAAGGAATCTCAAAATTTAAAATTTCATAATTAAGCACTTTATCTTCTTTGGGAATATTATCAAAATTGATTATTGTAGAATCAATTTTTCCAATATTAATATTATTGTTTAATTCGATCTTAGGAGAAAATTTATTTTTAGCTGCTTCACTAACTAAGAATTTTTGTTCATTAATTTCTTCTTGACTTAATGAGTCTGAATTTGAACAAGAAATTAAAACCACTGAAGGTATTGCAATTATTGATAAAGTCATTGGTAATAAAAGTTTTAATTTCATTTAATTGTTATCCTCTATTTGACTAATTTCAAATTGTCTGTCTACACTCACATTAACAGTGTTATCTTCATTTCGTAATTCAAAGGAAAGTGAAATTCTTCTTACACTTGAATCATATCTTATAAATATTGCATAAATATTTCTTTGTTGATTTTCAAAAATATTTTCATTAATATTATTAGTGGTCAAACGATCATCTAAATCACTTGAATCATTATTTAAATCATCAGGATCAAGTTTGCTTAAATTAGAAAAAAAGCCACTTCCATTAATAGCATCTTCTATCAATTTTTGTAAAGCAAAATTCCTACTATTAATTAAATTAGTAAAAGGAATTGTTAATTGATCAATTTCTATTTCTTGAATCCTCCCTGGATTTATGCCATTTATCTCATTAAAATTAACGGAATAAAAATCTGATATTTCAGCAATTATATCTAAAGTGTTTGTTGATGTTACCTTTAATCATATAACTAAATTAGTTGAATTCGGTGATGGAAGTTCTACACTATATAATTCAATAATAACTCCTGTAACTTCTGTTGTTGGAGCAACGAAAGCTCCTATTTGCAAATAATTTTCTAAATTAATTGAATCACTTGGTTGATTTAAAAGTGTTGGTTTAGGTTTATCTGAAACTATCTGTTTTATTTTTTCTCTAGCTTCATTTATTCTATTTTGATTACTATTTTGTGAACATGAAACAATAGTTAAAGGTAATAAAAGTGGTGCCGATATTGACAACATTAATAATATTTTTTTCAATTTGACTCCATTCATGATATTTCAATAATTTATATATAATTTTAACATTTTTTAAGTATAATTTTTAAAATAAACTTAAAGTTAGTTTAATTTTTTATTAAAAGAATGGAGTATTTTGTACGCATTTGTAATCATAACCAATAGACTAGAATTTTCTTTAGCCGTTAAGAATTATTTTATTTCTATGTGCCCTATAAATTACAATGTTATAAAAGTTTTTACTTTTGGAACAGATGAAATTAATTCAAAAAGCGAAACAAAATTAATTAAAGATATAAAAAAAACTTTAAAAGAACATACAAAAATTGAAAAATGTTTTGTTTTTTCAGATTTTGGTGATCCAACCTTTTTATCCCAATCATTAGAGAAAGAAATTGATATTGCAATTCATTCCAAAAATTCTTTAATAGAATCCGGTTTTTTAGCATTTGAATTAATTAATGGTGGAGCACCTATCGAATCAATAATGATCGCTCTTGACCGCGAAGTCAAAAGATAATTTTAGTGTATTTTAAATAAAATTAAGATTTATTTTTTTCCGCCAATATTTTATCAATTTTCTCAGTAGTTTTAAAATTAATTTTCGCTAGAGAATAAAGTGCTTTCCGCCCATATGTTTCAACAAATTTGATAGCGAAATTTTCTACAATTTCATTAGTTCCCAATGGAGTTTTCATATCTAATTCAGCATCTTGCTCTTTCATCATTTCAAGAAAATAATATCTTGCAATAACTGATGCAGCAGCAACGGCCACATGTTTTGATTCTGCTTTTTCTAATAACATTACTGGTTTAACAAATGAATCAGCACTTAACTTACCTTCTACTAATGAAGTATAATATTTTACAATACTTGCTTCATTACTAAACTGATCAATTATTGTCATATCACTATTAACTTTTTCTTTTAATTCAAGATGATTGATTG
>JBOFXM010000013.1:0-1179 GCA_051654165.1 Metamycoplasmataceae bacterium | reverse complement strand
CACCAAATTCTTTTCTAATAAGTTCCAGTCCGGTTGTGATATTTCCTCATTGATCACTTCCTCCAGCTTGAATTTTAATATTATATTTTTCATATAAGACTTTAAAATCATTTCCTTGAATTAATTGATAAGAAAATTCAGTAAATGATAATCCGCTTTCAATTCTAGAATTGACTGATTCTTTCGACATCATATAATTAATGGTAATATTTTTTCCAACATCTCTTAAAAAATCTAAGATGGTAATATCACAATAAAAATCATAATTATCAATTACATTTAAATAAAAATTTTCAAGTTGTTTTTTGATTCTCAATTTATTTTTAATTACTATATTATTGGACAATAGTACTCGTTCCGAATCTTTAAATGATGGATCGCCAATCATACCAGTGGCACCGCCAATCACAGCATAAGATTTCAAACCTATGTTTTGGAATCGCTTTAAAATAGTTATAGGAATATAATTTCCTAAATGTAATGAGTCAGCAGTAGGATCAAAACCTATGTATATTCCATCTCCCATTTTAATATTATTAAATTTTTCTTCATTTGTGATGTTGTTAATGATTCCTCTTGATTTTAGATCTTCAATTAATATTTTTATTTCTTTCATATAAATTCTTTCTTATTTAAAAATTAAATTCCTCATTAATATCCAATTCATTAATTATTATAATTCCTTCTTTATTTATTCCTAAGGATTTTCAAGAGCAAAGCATTCCTTGTGATTGAATGCCCATAATTTTTGATTCTTTGATAATGATTCCAGTTCCCAGAATGGCCTGATTAATAGCAAAAAGATATTTATTTCCAACATTCAAATCTTTTCTGTTAGTAATAATAATTAATTCATTATTATCTCTTGTTTCAACTTTAAGGACTTTTAAATTCTCGTTTTTTGGATGATTTTCGATTTCATGAATTATTCCAATTCTAAAAAATGAATCATTGTTATAATTCTTCATTTCATTTGGAAATTTATTTGTGATTTTAGCAAAATTTATATCAGAAAAATTATGATATCCTTCTTCAATATCGCTAAACTCATTTTTATAATCAAAAATGTTAATTCCCAATAAATTATTGTTCTCTCCATAAATAAAAACATAATTATTTATAATTTTTGAAGTAATTTCTCCTGAAAATGCATTAAAAAAAATAATAAGATTATTTCTA
>JBOFXM010000012.1:0-4682 GCA_051654165.1 Metamycoplasmataceae bacterium | reverse complement strand
CAAACCCTTTATTTAAGACAATTATTTGATCCATATTCTTTATTGTAGAAATCTTTTGTGCAACAATAATCTGAGTAATATCTTTTTTAGAAGAATTGATAGATTCTAGAATCTTTTTTTCTGTAATATTGTCTAAGGCTGAAGTTGAATCATCAAAAATTATTATTCTTGAATCCTTAGCAAGAGCTCTAGCGATCGATACTCTTTGTTTTTGTCCACCCGATAAATTTTGACCATTTTGTTCTAATTTGTAATTAATACCTTCTTTTTTAGAATCGACAAATGATTTCATTTCTGCTATTTTTAGTAACTGCAAAACTTGGTCATCACTAATGCTTTCATTACCAAATTTAACATTTGATTTAATTGTCCCTGAGAATAAATATTTTTGCTGAAAAGAAATAGAAATATTTTTAATTAAATCTTGCGTATCTAGAGATTTTAAATTTATTCCATTAATATCTATTTCACCACTTTCAGGATCAAAGAGTCTAGTTATTAAATTGATTAATGATGATTTGCCACTTCCAGTCGGCCCAATTATTCCAACTCTTGTATTTTCTTTAATAACAAAAGAAACATTGCTCAAAACATGATCATTTGAATCCTTATTATATTTAAAATTAACATTATTAAATACAATGTCTCCTGATTGAAATTTAATGCCATTATCATTAAAATGATTACTCTTCAAATCAATAATTTCTTGCATTCTTAATTTTGAGGCAAGTGATCTTGCTTTAAAAACTTTAATAATAATAAATTCAAACACTGATCACATGATTAAATATGAATAATTAATAAATGCCACTATGTTTCCTATGTTGGTATTATAATCTGGCATACTTCAAATTATTACAGAGAAAATAATAACTATAATAGCTGATGTCGAACCAACAAAAGCTAATGAAAATGGTCAACCACTAAATACTTTTTTATCAGCTTTTATTGCTGTTTTAAGTCATGCATCATTAATTTTGATAAATCTGTCTCTTTGTCTTTGCTTTAGATTGAACGCTTTAACTACTCTTGCTCCAGTAATATTTTCTTTAATAATTTTATTTAATGAATCGGTTTGCTTTAATGATTCAATATAACTTTTTTCAGCATTCATAGATAAAAAAGAAATAATTACATAGAAAATAATAGCGAAACTAATCAATGCCATTGCTGCAACATAATCTAAAACAAAACACATTATGGAAAATGAAATAAATCTAAATAGTGAGGGAATAAAGGTAATTGTTAGAAAATTTAAATAACTTGCATAATTAAGATTATCTAATTGTAATCTTGTTAAAAGCGAGTGCTCTTTAAAATCTTTTAAATCTTCCGGTGAAAGATATTGAATATTGTTAAAAACTTGCCTTCTAATATCTGCCAATTTGTATGTAGAAAATTTTGCAAGATATTTTCTACTTATATATGTAAAAAATAAACCAACAATACCTGCAATTAACATGAACAATAAATTAAATAGAATATCTATTACTGGGAAATCAGAAGTATTATTAAATTCTTCTACAACATTAATAATTCTACCTAATAAAAATGGTAATGCTGCCCCTCCTAATGCAGAAATAATGCTAAAGATTGAACCTAAAAAAAGTAATTTATAATCTATTCTATTTATATTAAAAATTTTATTATTTTCTTTTCTCAAGATAATTCCTTTATATATTGTTTTAAAACAAAAAAAATTTATCAATTATTTAAAATAAATGACAAATATTTTCTCTTGTTTGTAAAATTTACTACTTAATAATTTGAGTAACTGATCCAGCGCCAACTGTTCTTCCACCTTCACGGATCGAGAATTTAGTACCTTCTTCAATAGCTACTGGGTAAATAAGTTTAACAGTAAGTTCAATGTTATCTCCAGGAATAACCATTTCTTTACCGCTTGGTAATTCAATACCACCAGTTACATCAGTTGTTCTAAAATAAAACTGAGGTTTGTAATTTTTAAAGAATGGAGTATGACGTCCACCCTCTTCTTTTTTAAGAGCATAAATTGCCGCTTTAAATTCTTTGTGAGGAATAATTGATCCTGGTTTAGCAAGAACTTGTCCACGTTCAATATCCTCTCTTGCAACTCCCCTTAATAAAAGACCAGCATTATCACCAGCTAAAGCTTGTTTAAGATTTTTTCTAAACATTTCAATACCAGTAACTGTAGTTTTTTTAGTAGGGTGAATTCCAACAATTTCAACATCATCATTGATGTTCAATTCTCCACGTTCAACACGTCCTGTTGCAACGGTTCCACGTCCTGTAATTGTGAAAACATCTTCAATAGCCATTAAGAATGGTTTATCTTTTTCACGAACTGGAGCTTCAATATATGAATCAACAGCATCCATTAAATCATAGACTTTTTGTTCATATACAGGGTCTCCTTGAAGAGCTTTTAGAGCTGAACCTGTAATAACTGGAGCATTATCACCATCAAATTCATAATCTGATAATAATCCTCTTACTTCCATTTCAACTAATTCAATAATTTCATTAGCTTCTTCAGGTGTACCTAACATATCAATTTTGTTTAAAAATACAACTATTTTAGGTACTCCAACTTGTTTAGAAAGCAAGATGTGTTCTCTTGTTTGAGGCATTGGACCATCTGTTGCAGCAACAACCAAGATAGCTCCATCCATTTGAGCTGCTCCTGTAATCATATTTTTAACATAATCAGCATGTCCTGGACAATCAACGTGTGCATAGTGTCTTTTTTCTGTTTCATATTCAATATGAGATGTATTAATTGTTATTCCACGTGCTTTTTCTTCTGGTGCTTTATCAATAGATGCATAATCTTGAGCTTTTGATAAACCTTTTTTAGAAAGTGCAGTAGCAATTGCTGCAGTTAATGTTGTTTTCCCATGATCAACGTGACCGATTGTTCCAATGTTAACATGTTCTTTCGTTCTATCGAAATCTTCTTTTGCCATTTTATTCTCCTTATTTAAGTGTTTTTTTCACTCGTTTTTTTATTTATTTGATTTGAAATATTATTATTATATATTATTTTGTTTATTATTTAACATTTCTAACATTTCATTTTAGATTATGAAATGTTGCTTCACCATTAAATTCAGCCACTGTTCCAAGCTCTTCTTCAATTGCTAATAATCTATTATATTTTGCAACTCTATCTGATCTTGACATTGAACCAGTTTTAATTTGGCCTGTATTAAGAGCAACTGCCAAATCTGCAATTGTAGTATCTTCAGATTCACCTGAACGATGTGAAACAACTGCTGTCATTCCTGCCTTGTGAGCCATTTCGATTGTGTCTAAAGTTTCTGAAACTGAACCAATTTGATTTAGTTTGATTAATATTGAATTTATTACACCTTCTTTAATTGCTTTTGCAAGTATTAATTTGTTTGTAACTGTTAAGTCATCTCCCATAATTTGATGTGTTTTACCAAGAGATTTATTTTGAGCTTTAAATCCATCTCAATCAGATTCTGCAAATCCATCTTCAATAGAAATAATTGGATATTTAGCAACTAATTTATTGAAGTATTCAACCATCTCATCTGATGTAAATTCAACTTTATCATTCATGTTTTCAAACCCTGGCCTCTTAGAAGTAATAGCATGTTTAAGCTTACCAAAAGTATATTTTTTAGTTTTTGAATCATATAGTTCACTTGAAGCTGCATCCATTGCAATTGCAATTGCATTTTCTCCACTAACTGCTGGTTTGAATCCAGATTTTTTAATAGCATCAACTAAGAATTCTAGTGCTTCTTCATGGTTTTTTAAATCCGGAGCAAAACCACCTTCATCACCAACTTGTGTTCCATAACCTGCATCATGAATAAGTGTTGCTAAATTATGAAATACTTTGTTTGCCATTTGCATAGCTTCTCTAAAAGTTTTAGCACCTAAAGGCATAATCATAAATTCTTGGAAATCAAGAGTGTTTGAAGCATGCTCTCCACCGTTAATAACATTCAACATAGGAACTGGTAAAGTTTTAGCATTTGTTCCACCAATATAACGGTATAAAGGTAAATCTAATTCATGTGCTGCCGCTTTAATGACAGCTAATGAAACTCCCAAAATTGCATTTGCTCCTAATTTCTTTTTAGATGGTGTTTCATCTAATCTAATCATAGTTTCATCAATAAAACGTTGATTTATAACATCAAGACCTAATAGAGCAGGAGCTATTATTTGATTAACATTGTCAACTGCAAGCATAACGCCTTTACCACCATATCAATTCTTTTCATATTTCGAACCTTTATCTCTTAATTCTAAAGCTTCTCTTGAACCTGTTGAAGCTCCAGAAGGGACAATAGCAGTTCCAAATCCACCCATTTCAGTATGCACTTCAACTTGAACAGTTGGATTACCACGTGAATCTAGAACCTCTCTTGCATGAATATTTATAATTGCTGACATATTTCTCTCCTTATTTTTTTGATATATCCTAATCTTCTTAAATTATTAAATTTAATATATATTACCAAATATTATATAGGATTTTGGATTTTTGAAAGCAAAAATTACTTCATTAGTTTTTTAATTTCATCAACCTTATTTAATTTTTCTCAAGGCAAATTTAGATCATTTCGACCAAAATGTCCATAAACTGCTGTTTGAAGATAAATGGGGGTTTTTAATTTTAATGATTCAATAATACCTTTTGGAGTAAGATCAAAAAT
>JBOFXM010000011.1:0-1506 GCA_051654165.1 Metamycoplasmataceae bacterium | reverse complement strand
TTAAAGCTAACAAAGCATTCAATCTTTGTTGCTGACCTCCAGATAAAGAACTAGCATTTTTTCTATAAAATTCATTTATTCCAAATATTTGAATTAAAGCATTCAATTCATTTTTTTCAATTTTAGCACCATAAATTTCGATAATAAAAGAAATAATTTCTTTAACAGATAATCCAGGTGGATATGAAGAATCTTGAAATTGAATTCCAACTTCTTCAAGATAACTTTTATTATAATCGAATAAATATTTAACATCACCTGATGTTTGTTTATTTAAACCTGCTAAAATTTCAACTAATGTTGTTTTACCGGCACCATTCGCTCCAAGAATACCAATAGATTCTCCTTCACGTATTTTGAAAGAAACATCATGTAAAACTGTTTTTAAATTCTTCATTTTACCAAAATCTTTTTTTAAATTGGTAATCTCAATTAAAACTTTCTTATTGCCTTTTAAAGGAGTTTTAATAATTTTTGCTTCTTCTTTTTTGCCCTCCAAATAAATTGAATTAGAAAGAAAGTTTTTTATAGCTTTTGATTGTAAATTTTCAATATCGACTCTTAGTTCATCATTATCTTTTCTTTTTATCATAGACATATCCTATCTTGTGCTCCATTTAAATGTTTTAACAGCTATTCCTGCAAAAATTCCAGTAAATACAAATGGCATAATTAAATTCACAATTTTGTCTGCTGTACCAAACATAATTTCTGGAGTATCTTTATTAAATTTCAACATTTCAAAAGGAGTTGAAACATCAAAGATATTTGAAGATGATGCAATTAAAATTTGAACATCATGTGTAATAGGATTACTTAAAGCTGTTGCTAAAGCATCGAAGTCTATTGTAGATGTGAAGGATTCAATCATTAACCCCGTTGAATATCTAAATGGACTTAAATAACTAATATATTTCATGAAACTTGCATCAATTATCATTGGTAATGGTAAAACTTGTGCTGATAAAAACTGAGAAATTATTAAAATCGGAATACCTAATCCTTGAATTGCTAAAGTTGATCTCGATGTTGAAACAAGAACAAATCCTAATGATATACCAACAATAATATTCATTATAACTCCTCAAAAGAAACCTATTCAATTAACATTTTCTAGGGTAGCACCAAGTGTTGCAGATAATAAATAATATTCCGTTCCAGGAATTTGAGCAATTTCTCTACCTTTATCCATTAAGCTTGAAAAAATGGCAATTCCAATGGCCATTGTTCAAAATGTAGCAATAATCATTATTATAAAATAAAATATACCAGCAACAACTAAAAACATTCATGGTTTAATTGGAGTTACTCCAATACGTTTCAATAAAGCTGATCTTTTGAATTCAAAAATTGCTTGTGGCATAGCCGTTAAAGCTATTGACATTGATGCAATAGCCATAGCGCCACCCAATAATTGATCAAATCCAAGCAATGTTCCTAATAAAGCAACAAATATTAATGGAAAAACGAAAGAGAAAAAAGGTCCAAAGAAACTTTTTCAAAAAT
>JBOFXM010000010.1:0-2127 GCA_051654165.1 Metamycoplasmataceae bacterium | reverse complement strand
GTAAAATGTTGTTTAGTGGTGATAGTGTGTTTAAACAAGTTAAAAATACATCAGGTGGAGAAAAAGCAAGGTTAATGTTTTCTAAATTAATGCTTACTGAATCAAATTTTCTAATCTTCGATCAACCTTTGAATCACTTGGATACTGAATCGATTGATGCTGTTGTGGAATCTTTTGATAAATATGAATCTGCAATGATTTTCACAACATATAATATGGCATTAATTAAAGAGGCAAATGTAATATTAGAAATTAAAAATGATGCTTCTTACATTTTTAGAGGTTCTTTAGAAGAATATGAAGACAAAATGGGAATCTAAATTGACATTTTCAAACTAAATCCAACAATTTAGTAAATAGATATTCAAAATATCAATGAATTATATGGTTCATATTATGTTTTATCAAAGCATAAAAAAACCCTAATAGGTTGAATTTAAATTACTAAATATCTCATTTATGGGGTTTATTATTTTAATATTGTTTTATGTTTATTTAATAGGTGTTGCTGTTGCAATTAAAAGAGTTGAATCATCAGTAAATTTATAATCAACTCCTGCAAGAATTTCGATTTTAGTAGATCTGCCAGTTTCAGTAATTACTTCAATATAAAATGTTGGTTTGGCTGGATTCTGCACAAGATTCTCAATTGTGAATCCAGTAAAAATTGTATTTAAAAGAGCTGCTAATTCAGTAAGATCAGTTATTCCTCCCATGTAACCATTAGCAACAGCATCAATTTGAGCTTGGTTAATTGGCTCTTTTAATGAAATGTCAAGTGTTTTTGTAGGATCTGCTGAAATGATTGTAGATATTTCCTTTTTATCTTCTGAAGAAGATCCTGAAAAAGTACTTTGCACTCCATCAAATACTTTTCCTTTAAGTGTAATTGTTGGTGTAAGTGGGCTTTCCAAAGTGATAATTTCAAAATCATCAATATTATCAGAACTTACTCCTTTAAAAACTAAATTTAGTGCTTTTATTAAAGCTACATTCTCTGACTGTGAATCTCTGTTAGTTGCTGCCTTAATTTGCACTATTGCATCATTTATTGCTTTTGCAGTAACTGTTGTTCAATCTGAAACTAATGTAATATTTAATTCATTAGTTTTCTCTGCTGATGAGCATGATACCATAGATGCTGCAGGTATAACAGCAAGTGATATTGTTCCCAATCCTAATAATAATTTTTTCATATGATTTAATGTCCTCTTAGTATTTTTTTAATTAAATTTAAATATAGTTAAATTTATATATTAATTATACAATATTTTTAGTATTATTCATTTTTTAATTACTATTCATTAACTAATGATTTTAAGAATCTGAATTAATTTCTTTATCTTGACATAAGCATATATCCAATTTTGATTTACGCTCGCGCAAATATTTAAAGATATTTTTTTGTTTTCGAAGCGGTTCAAGTCTTTCTATAGATAAATTGTCTAAATTTATATTTAATAATTTACCAACTATCTTGAAATAGAACGATGTTGTTATAATTAATGATAATGTTCCATATATTAATTGAGCAAGCGAAAATCCAATAAGGCCTGGAAAAACTGATTGTAAATAAACTCCTAAGAAATAACTGGCTATTCCATAAGACAAAATAAACACAACAATAATAGATAAAAATAAACTAATATTTCTTCCAAAATTAAAAATAATAAATATTCTTGAATTAATGCTGAAATTAATGGCAGCAAGACCAAAAATAGAAATTACAAAAGCATTAGTAATAAATTTTTTTATGACATCAATATATGTGATATTAATACTATGAGGAAAGGGAATGGAAGTTTGAATATCAAGAGGAATAGTATCATTAATTCAATCTTGTTTTACAAAAAAGAGATCAATAATATTATGAATAAAAATGTAAACAAAAAGACTAAGAAGACAGAATAATATTACACCATAATAATTGTATCTAATACTCTTCTTAAATTGATTGAGTGAAGAATTCAATTCATGACTTACTGGTTTAATTGAAGCTAAATTGACTGCTCTTCCTAAGGATTTTGGAATAATAGCTAATAAATTAAGAATACTAAAAATAACTATTCTTGAAAGAATAATTAATGATCCTCCTTCTTCATGATAAATATAACCATGCACATCTCT
>JBOFXM010000009.1:0-1106 GCA_051654165.1 Metamycoplasmataceae bacterium | reverse complement strand
AATTCATAAATCATTTATCTTTTCTTTAATTTGTTTAGCACACCAAATTATGTCTTGGCCATGATAGCTTTCTTCAGGTAGATTTATTTTAATGTTAAAAAGTTGCAAATATCTAACATAACATGCATAAGCTAACATATCTATTTGGCTGCCTGCATCATTAATGTAATATTCTCTTGTAACCTTAATTCCAACATGCTCTAATATGTTTGCTAAAGAATCACCTAATGCAGCACCTCTTGCATGTGCAACGTGAAGGAATCCTGTTGGGTTAGCTGAAACAAACTCTAAATTATAATGAAGTTCTGTTTTATCTTTACCATAATCATGATCTTCTTTAATAATTTTTTCAATTATTTTCGAATAATAATCATCAACAAGATAAAAATTAATAAAACCTGGGTTAATTATTTCTATTTTTTTTACTAATGTTTTTTTCTTATTGAATTTCTCCACAATCATTTCAGCAATCTCAATTGGTTTTTTCTTTAATGATTTTGATAGAATCATTGAGATATTGGTTGAAAAATCGCCAAAATCTTTGTTAGCAGGTTTTGAGACAATAAAATTAATTTCATTAAAACCTTGTTCTTTTATAATTTTATTTAATTCTTCGAAAATAAGTAAGTTCATTTGCTTATATTATATATAAAATATTAAAATAATATGTTGTAAAGATATTAATTAAAGAATGATTAATGATTAATATATGGAGTAATAAAATCAGTTAATTTTTCATGTTTATCAAGAATTTCTTCTTTATCCATATCAACCATAATTACACCTTTATCAATTATTATAATTCTATCAACAAGATGTTCAACTTCATCCATATCATGTGATATTAAAACTATTGTCATATTGTTTTCTAATGCATAAAGTTTGATAAAATCTTTTATTTTAGTTCTTATTGTTATATCAAGACCTGTCGAAAGTTCATCCAAAAATAAAACTTTAGGTTTGTGAATTAAAGCTAACAAAGCATTCAATCTTTGTTGCTGACCTCCAGATAAAGAACTAGCATTTTTTCTATAAAATTCATTTATTCCAAATATTTGAATTAAAGCATTCAATTCATTTTTTTCAATTTTAGCACCATAAATTTC
>JBOFXM010000008.1:0-1958 GCA_051654165.1 Metamycoplasmataceae bacterium | reverse complement strand
ATAATACAATTATGATTGCAGTTACTGCTTACATATCATTAGTTATGTTAGTGTATTGAGTTGCTTTATATCCAGATGGATATGTTGTTCCTTTACAATGAGTTCAAACAATTTGAACACATGCAGTAGTTCCGGTATTCTTTACCTTATTTGCAATTACTTCAATTATTTTATCAAAATCAAAACCAACAACCTTTAAAGGATTAGCTGCAGTTGCTGTTCCTCTTCCATTATTCTATGGATTATATGTTTATACATTTCCATTCTATACAAGATGAAGTGTTTATGGTTGATTTACAAATATAAATCCAAATGTTAATACATCGATTGGACTTCTTGAAGATGGTGTTCCAAAAGAAGTTAATGGTAGCTATTTAATGATATTTGCATTTATTGCTTTAACCTCTGCATTTGTTCTTTTCTTCTTCATATTTTGAAAATTTGCAGATATTGTTTACAAGAAAACTAATAAAGAAATGAAAATTTCAATTTAATTCCATAAAAAGAGCTTATGAATTTTGAGCTCTTTTTTATGTATGTTAGAATTTTATGGTGTTTGAGGATTTTTATTTTTTGCTAGAGCATCAATACCATATAGAGCACAATCATCTCCATATGGATCATCAAGGAATTCAATTTGATTAAATTGAGAGGGAAGTGAATTTTGTTTTGCCCATTTAATAGCTTCATCAATATATCATTTGTTATGTCTTGCTACTGATCCACCTATAACTATTAAATTTGGATTTACAACTGATAAAACAATGGCAAAAGTACTTCCTAATGTTTCAATTGCTTCATCAATAATTAATTTTGCTTTTTCATCAGTTTTATACAAATCGAAAACTTCTTTAGTTGAAAGAGATTTACCTAGAAGTTTCAGTGCTCTTTTTTCTATTCCAGAACCTGAACAGAAATACTCACATGCCCCAGTTGCAAGATGATTTTCTTCCCTATTAAAAGAAGCAGGCATATATGCAATTTCTAATCCTTGATAAGAAAATCCATAATATATTTCATCTTTATAAATTAATCCAGCACCCAATCCTGTAGAAATTGTAAAAAATTGAGTTACATCTTTTTCATTTTTATTATAAAATTTGTGAACTGCATAAGCCATGGCATTAGCATCATTATCAAAAACAACATTTTCAACTAGTGTATTTTCTCTAATATATTTTCTTATATTAAAATTAACTCAATTAGGAATATTTGCTCCAGAAATAATGACACCTTCTTCATAATTTGCAACTCCTGGTAAACAAATTCCTAGATATTTTATTTTGTGTTCATTAAGTAATTTAATTAATGGTTTAAATGATTCGATTGGATTAGACAAAACTGTTGGAAATGATTCTCTAAATATTATTTTTCCTTTTTTGATAATGGCAAATCTTGAATTTGTTCCTCCAATATCTATTGCAGCATAGTTATTATTCATATAAATCCTTTTCTTTTTTTAATTATACAAAATATATAAAAAATAAACCAATTGCTTAGTTTATATTTGTAAATATTAAATTATTTTTTAGTTCTTATTTCTTTTAAACGAGCAGATTTACCTTTTAGATCTCTCATGTAATAAAGTTTAGCACGTCTAACTTTATTAGAACGAACCACTTCAATAGAAGCAATATTAGGATTGTTGATTGGAAACGTTCTTTCAACACCAATACCATATGAAATTTTCCTAATAGTAAAAGTTTCTTTTGAACCACTATTTTTCATAGCAATAACAAGTCCCTCAAAAATTTGAATTCTTGATTTTTCTCCCTCTTTAATTCTTACATGAACTTTAATATTGTCACCAGATTTAAATGCAGGAAAGTCATCACGATGCTGTGAATCTTCTATTGCTTTAATTTTATTATTTATCATTTTCTATCCTTTCTAAGAGATCAGGTCTTTTCTTTTTAGTGTTCTCTATTTGTTTTTCTTTTCTTCATCTTTCAATATTT
>JBOFXM010000007.1:0-2729 GCA_051654165.1 Metamycoplasmataceae bacterium | reverse complement strand
CAACACGAGATTCAATAACTGTCCCAATTGCAGAACGATTTTTATTTGCTTTCAATTCTAATAATTCTGCTTGAAGCAAAATAAAATCTAAAAGTTTATCTATTCCTTCACCAGTCATTCCTGATCCATAAACAAAAGGGACATTACCACCTCATTCTTCACATATAATATCTAATTTAGAAAGATCACCTTTTATTTTTTCAATATCAATGCCTGGTTTATCCATTTTGTTAACAAATACAATAATTGGAACTGCAGCAAATCTTGCATGATCAATAGCTTCGATTGTTTGAGGTTTTACTCCATCATCAGCTGCAACAACTAAAATAACAATATCAGTCACTTTGGCACCTCTAGATCTCATCGAAGTAAAAGCTTCATGACCTGGAGTATCTAAAAAAGTAATCAAATCATTTTTATGAAGAATTTGATAAGCTCCAGTATGTTGAGTTATACCTCCACTTTCACTATTTGCAATATTAGAATTTCTAATTCTATCAATTAGTGTGGTTTTTCCATGATCAACATGACCCATAATTGTAATTATTGGCGGTCTCTTTTCAAGTTCACTTTGAGGATCATTAACTTCGAAATGATCCATAAAATTAGTTTCATTACGTTCCTCTTTTTTTTGAAAATCATATTCATATTCAAAACATATTTCTGCGATTTCTTCTTCAGTTAAAGTAGAATTTAAATTATATAATTTACCCTTTTTAAAAAGATTAATTAATATTTCATTTGATTTGATTTTAATATTATTAGAAAATTCATTAACAGTCATTGGTCCAGTAAAAATAAAAACCCCATCTTTTAATTCAGTTTTAATATTCGTTAACTGAGTTTTTATTTGAAGATCATTTGTTCTTCTGTCAGCAAAACCATTATTCTTGCTAACATTATTTTTGTTATTTTTGTTCTTTATTTTCTTCATTTTCTTTTACCTCTTGTCTTAAACTGTTATATACATTATTAGAAATATTTGATTTAAATGTTCTATTCAAACTCTTTTTTTCCAAAGCTTGTATAATTAGTTCAAATTCATTTGTAATATATGCACCACGTCCTGGAATATTTTTATCTTTATCAAGAAAAAAATTATTATTTTTATCCCTAACAATTCTTATCATATTATTAATATTAATTACTTTATTTGTAACAATACATTTTCTAAAAATTTCTTTGTTACTCATTATTCTCTTCATCAAAATCAGAGAAATCATAATCATCAAAATTAATGTCAGTTGCTAAATCTGAATCGAATTGGAATGACCTTTCAATATCATTTATTTCTCGTTTAGAAGGTTTCTTAGATTCAGCATCTTGAATCGAATTTTTCATATTGTCAAAATTCATTTCTTTACTATCAATATCATCATTTTTATAATCAAAATAATTAGGTTTGAATTCGCCATATGCAAATTCACCAGATGTGAATTCATTAATCTCTGTCTTGTAACTTGCTAGCTCCCTTTCGAATTCATCCATATTCAAATTGGATGAATGATATCTCCCAGTAGTATGATTGTTGTTATTATGTCTTGGTCCATTATTTCTTCTGTCAAATTGGAATGACCTTTGTCCTTCATGAGCCTCAATTTGTTCCACCTGCTCTTGATTAACATTTCCATTTCATAAAATATCCATGTTTCTTTCTTTTGCATCAGAAAGAGAAATAATATCAATATTAGATTTGGTTAATTCCACAGTCAACTTAACATTTATTCCTTGTTTACCAATGGCAATAGTATTATGTTTGTTAGGAACAATAATTAAATAATCTTTACCATTTGGTTTTAAGTTTATTGAAACAACTTTTGCTGGAGACATAGCATTAGATAAATACTCATTGAAATCATCAGAATGTAAAATAACATCAATTTTTTCACCACCAATTTTTTCAGAGACAGAATTGATCCTTTGCCCGCCTTGACCAATTATAGAACCAACAATATCAATATCACCACTAAAATTTGGATTTTTTCTAAATGCAATTTTAGCTCTAACTCCTGGGACTCTACTAATAGCCACTATTTGAATAGTGTCATTATCAATTTCTGGAATTTCAATTTTTAAAACTTCTCGAATTCTACTTGATGAAGAATTCGAAACAAGTACTTGATAATCTCTAGAATTTTCATAAACTTCTTCAATGAAAACTTTATGATAATCTGATTTAGATAAATCAATATTCATATTTCTAAATTTGGAAGGCATTAAACAATGTGTTCCATCTTCTAGAACAAATGTAGCTGTTTTACCATTATCGTCTTCCAATTTAGCATCTATTTGTTGACCAATAAGTGGGAAATATTTGTTATAAATTTTAGATTTTTCTAGATTTAATATTTCAAGTTTAAATGACTGTTCAATTTTACTAAATGTAGTTCTTGAAAAATCATCAAATTTAATTTCAGCTGCAATTGTATCACCTATTTTAACTGTAGGATCAATCAATAAAGCTTCTTCTAATCTAATATCAATTAAATTTGACTCCTTTTCATAGTGCTCCTCATTTGGAATAACAATTTTAGATTCATTTATTAAAACTAATCTATTTTCCTCATTATTGATTGATAAAGATAATTTAGCATCAGGATCTAATTGTGAATGAATAATTCTTTCAATTGATTTTAATAGAAAATTAACTATATCATTGATATCCATTTCCTTAGATTTAGATATGAATTTAATTAGTTCTAGTGGGTTAGTTTGATTCTTCATTTTTT
>JBOFXM010000006.1:0-5095 GCA_051654165.1 Metamycoplasmataceae bacterium | reverse complement strand
TGCCTGTTTTGATAAATTTAATTGGTTTCAAAATTTTGTTATCCAAAATAATATGAGATTGAATTTTTTCAATCATCTCATCATTTAATTCATTTTTTAAAATGACATTATATTCCTTTTCTATATTGGAATTTGGTGCCTTTAATTTGTGTGTTCATTCACCATTATTCGTTAATAAAACCATGCCAGTTGTATCTTTGTCTAATCTACCAACAATATGTAAATTTAAATTTTCATATTTATTGATTAAATCAAAAATAGTTTTATTCAGATTATCCTTATTAGCACAAACATAATTTTTGGGCTTATTTAAAACAATGTATATAAATTTTTTGTATTCGATAATTTTATTTTTGAAAGTTATTTTATTGATAAGTGGATCTATTTTAATTGAATTATCACTAACTATTTGACCATCTATTGCGATAATTTTTGTTTTAATAAGTTTTTTAACATGATTTCTAGAACCAAAATTTTGTGAAGACATAAATTTATCTAATCTTATTTTCATTTGTTATAAATTATAATCATTAATAATTTAAATATGCATATTATACATAAAAAACCAATCAACCAATATTTTATTGTATAAGTTTTATTATATAATTATTTGTGATTAAAATAAATAAACATAGAAAGAAAAAATGAAAAAATTCCCTGAAAACTTTATATTTTCCACATCTACTTGCTCCTATCAAATTGAAGGAGGAAGATTAGAAGGTGGAAGAACACATTCGAATTGAGACAAATTCACAATAGAAAATTATTATATTCCACCAGCTGGAGTAGCAGAAAGAGAAATAGCTTCTATAGAAAATGCAGCTGATTATTATCACAAATATAAATTAGATTCAAAAATAATGAAAGAAATGGGTGTCAATGGCTTTGCTTATAATTTAGATTGAGCAAGAATTTTTCCAGATGATACTGGTATTCCAAATGAAGCGGGTTTAAATTTTTATGAGAATGCTTTTAAATCTCTTGTTGAAAATGGCATTAAACCTATCCCAATTTTATATCATTGAGATACACCACTTTGGTTAGAGGAAAAAGGCGGAACATCATCCAGAGTTTTTTTAAAAGCTTTTAAAGAATTTTCTAAAGCTATGTTTGAAAGATTAGGTAAATATACAAATATTTGATATGTTAGTGATGAAAATTCGTCATACACTTCTCAAGGATATCTTGATGATTATGTCCCTCCAGGTAAAAAAGATGAGAAAGAATTTTGGAAAGCTAATTATTATCTTGCAATTTCAGGTGCTCTTTCTAAAATTGAATTTGATAAAGCTATTGCAAATGGTTATGTTGAGAAAGGGTCGTTATTGGGAATTGATCATGATTGAAATCCTGCTGTTCCTTATAATGCAAATGATGCTGATGATATTAAGGCATGTAAAATTTTTAATGAATATAATTTGGATCTTTTTCTTGATCCTAATATGCTTGGTAAATTTCCAAATTGTTTTTGAGAAGCTATTAAGAAATTTAAATTGGAAGAAATAATAATAAAATCAGATTTAGAATTATTGAAAAATAATAAGTTAGATTTGGTTGGTTGAAATTATTATCGTCCCGCTATAATTGCTCATTCTAAAAGACTTAATGAAAAAATTGAGTGACATAAGAAACCAGATTCATTTGTTACTAAAGATGCAATTATCGTTTACCCTATTGGTGAAAGATATACTTCTTGAAATTGATTAATAAAACCCGAATATTTATCGATTGGATCACATGTTTTATGAGATAAATACAAGAAACCATTAATGATTTTAGAGAATGGATTAGGTTATTTTGATATAAAAGTTGATGGAATAGTTGATGACACATATCGAATAGATTATTTAAATGAACATCTAAGAGAAGTTCAAAAAGCTATTACAGAAGGTGTTAATTTTATTGGTTTTTCTGCTTGAACATATTGTGATATATTCTCTCCATCAGGTGGATATAGAAAAAAATATGGATTTGTAGGTGTGAATTTCGATGATCCTAATTTTGGTCGCTTTCCTAAATCATCCATGTATTGATTTAAGGATGTAATAAAAAATTTATCAACATTTGAAATAAATAAAATTGATTATGAAAAATTTAGTGAACAAGCAAAAAATAGTTTAATAAACAGAAAAGATTTGTGAAACAAATAATTAATCCAATTTAGAAGCAAAATTTTTAAATTTTAATTACTCAAATACTTTCAATTTTTATTTCTATTTTAAATGTCTTTTTTTATTTTAAAAATGATTAGCAATTTAATTTATAATTTATTGTGATTAAAAAAATCAGTTAGAAGGCAAAAATGAAGAAATTTCCACAAAATTTTATCTTTTCAACCTCAACTGCTGCTTTTCAAATTGAAGGTGGTAGACTTGAGGGAGGAAGAACATACTCGAATTGAGATAAGTTTACGATGGAGAATTATTTTATCCCTCCTGTTGGATCTCCACTCAGAGAAATAGATTCTATTAGGGAAGCGGCAAATTATTATCATAAATATAAATTAGATTCAGAAATAATGAAAGAAATGGGTGTAAATGGTTTTGCTTATAATTTAGATTGAGCAAGAATTTTTCCAGATGATTCAGGTATTCCTAATGAAGAAGGAATAAGATTTTATGAAAATGCTTTTAGATCATTATTAGAAAATGGTATTCAACCTATCCCAATTTTATATCATTGAGACACTCCTCTTTGGTTAGAAAGAAAAGGTGGCACATCATCTAGAGAATTTTTGGAAGCATATAGAGTATTTGCAAAAACAATGTTTGTAAGGTTAGGTGTATATTCTAATATTTGATATGTTAGTGATGAAAATTCAACATATACTATACATGGTTATTTAGGAAATTTTATGGCCCCTGCCAAAAAGGACGAAAAAGAATTTTGAAAAGCCAATTATTATCTTGCAATTTCAGGTGCTCTTGCGAAAATAGAATTCAATAAGGCAATCAAAGATGGTTATATTAAACAGGGTTCAATATTAGGTATTGATCATGTTTGAACACCCCCAATTCCTTATGATAAAAAGGATGCTGATGATATTAGAGCTTGTGAAATTTTCAATGAATATAATCTTAATCTATTTTTAGATCCTAATATGTTAGGTGAATTTCCTAATTGTTTTTGGGATGCAGTTAAGAAATTTGAACTGGATGACATAATTCATGATTCGGATTTGAGAATACTAGCTAATAATACTCTTGATTTGGTAGGTTGAAATTACTATTTACCAGTAACTATAGTTCATCCAAAAAGACTTATGGAAGGAATTAAATGACATAAAGAACCTACAATTTCTATTACAGATAAAGCTCTTATTGTTTATCCATTGAACGAAAAATATACAGATTGAGATTGACTAATAAAACCTGAATATTTATCTATTGGAGCTCATGTTTTATGAGAAAGATATCAAAAACCATTAATGATTTTAGAAAATGGGTTAGGTTATTTTGATAAAAAAATTGATGGAATAGTAGATGATACTTATCGAATAGATTATTTGAATGATCATCTTAGAGAAGTTCAAAAAGCAATCAAAGAAGGTGTTAATTTTATTGGTTATTCTGCATGGACATATTGTGATGTATTCTCTCCAACAGGTGGGTATAGAAAAAAATATGGATTTGTAGGTGTTGATTTTAAGGATCCAAATTTTGGTCGTTTTCCTAAATCATCAATGTATTGATATAAAGATGTAATAAAAAATTTATCTACTTTTGAACCCAATAAAATTGATTATAAAAAATATCGCACTGAAGCGAAAGCAAGTCTGAAAAAGAAAAAAGATTTGTGAAATAAATAAATCATTTATTTTATATTCATCGTTTTATTAGTTATCGTAAAATTAATATAATATAAATACAAACGTTTTTTATTAAGAAACGTTTTAAAAATCGAGAAAGTAATAAATATATGATTAAATACAAAAGAATTTTTATGATAGTAACTGATTCTCTTGGAATAGGTAGAGATAGTAAACAGGAATCATTTGGTGATAAAGGAGCAAATACTTTTTTCCATGTTTCGGAAAAATTCAAGTTAGAAATACCAATGTGAAAAAAGTTAGGTATTGGATCCATTGCCAAATTATATAATCAAGGTAAAGAAAATTCACAATTAGCTTATACTGCTGCTGTTGAGGAGATTTCAAATGGTAAAGATACACTTATTGGTCATTGAGAAATGATGGGTAGTGAAACAAAAACGCCCTTTCCTAGTTTCGTAGAAAATGGATTCCCTGAAGAGCTTATTTTAAAATTATCTGAGGCATTTGATGGCAAAAAAATAATTGGTAATATTGCTGCTAGTGGAACAGTCATTTTGGATGAGCTAGGACAAGAGCAAATTAACACCGACTCTGTTCTTATATATACTTCTGAAGATTCCACTTTACAAATATGTGGACATGAAGAACATATGGGACTTGAAAATTTATATCGTTATTCTAAAGCAGCAAGAGAAATATGTTCTTCAAGACCTGAATGAAATGTTGCAAGAATTATCGCCAGACCATATGTTGGTTCAAATGGCAAATGAAAAAGAACTTTTAATAGACATGATTATTCAGTTATGCCTCCAGCAAATAATATATTGAATTCACTAATTGAAAAGAATGTTAAAGTTATTAGTATTGGAAAAATTAATGATATTTTTTCTGGAATTGGAATAAGTGAGCATCATAAATCTGATGGTGATGAAAATGGTATGGATATATTAATTGATTTAGTGACAAAACAAACTACAAATGAATTTATATTTCTAAATCTTGTTCAATTTGATTCAGATTTTGGACACAGAAGAGATGTTGAAGGTTATGGTAATAATATTAACAAATTCGATATTAAGTTAGCTAAATTAGTTAATGCAATGAGAGAAGATGATTTATTAATAATTACCTCTGATCACGGCAATGATCCCACATTTAAAGGTACAAATCATACAAGAGAACTCTTACCAGCTACTATTTATTCTAAATCTTTTAAATCTAAACCCAAAAGATTGCCAGATTTTAATGGTTTATCGACTTTAGGAAATATTGTTGCTAGAAATTTTGAAGTTGATATTTCACCACTTGGTGACGATATTTTTG
>JBOFXM010000005.1:0-2335 GCA_051654165.1 Metamycoplasmataceae bacterium | reverse complement strand
TTCCATTAATATCAAAAACACTACTTCCATTTCCTGGATAGTGTCCTTCTATATTTAAAGGTCTTATAATGTTTTTTTCATTAATAATAATATCAATATCTTTCTTGGATCAAACATGGTTTCCTAAAGTAAAAGCATTAACTCCAATTTTAGATAATTTATCATAATCTTTTTTTACTAATCCTTTTCGACCTGATACATTTTCAGATTGAGCAATAACGAAATCTATTTTATATTGAGATTTCAAATTTTCTAATTCTTTTTCGACTTTTTCAATTCCAGGTTTTCCGAAAATGTCACCAATAAAAAGAATGTTTAATTTTTTCATATGTTAAATTATATTATTGTTTTAATTTTTCTTGTACTTTTTCTAAAATTGTTTCATATAAAAGATGATCATTTTCTAAAAGTAACCTCATATTAACTTTTCCTTGAGCAAGATTGTTACCTTCATAACTATATCAAGCACCTTTTTTTTCAATAATATTATATGTTTCAGCAAGATCAACTATTTCAGAATGTTTGGAAATACCTTTAGAAAAAATTATTTCGGTCATTGCACTTTTAAAAGGTGGTGACAATTTATTTTTAACAATTTTTATTTTAACGAGATTACCACTAATATCATTTCCTGCTCCTATTGATGAAACTCGTCTTACTTCCATTCTTAATGTTGAATAAAATTTTAAGGCTCTTCCACCTGGAGTTATTTCTGGAGATCCAAAAAGTATGCCAATTTTTTCTCTAATTTGATTAATAAAAATTATGGTTGTTTTATTTTTACTAAGTGAACCAGTAATCTTTCTTAAAGCCTTTGACATTAATCTTGCTTGTGCACCAATTGTTTGATCTTTCATTTCACCATGCAATTCAGCTTCAGGAACAAGTGCAGCAACGGAATCAACAACTATTAAATCAATATGACCACTCTTTGATAAAATATCAACTATTTCAAGAGCTTGCTCTCCTGAATCAGGTTGTGAAAGAATTAGGTTATCAATATTAATTCCCAAATTTGTTGCATATTTTGGATCTATGGAATGTTCAGCATCAATAAAAGCGGCTGTCCCTCCCAATTTTTGAATTTCAGCAATTGCATGCAAAGCAATTGTAGTTTTACCTGATGATTCAGGTCCATATATTTCAATAACTCGACCTTTAGGATAACCCCCAACACCAATGATATGATCTATTGCAATAGATCCTGAAGAAAATACTTCAGTATCTACATTAGGTTTTGCACCAAGTAACATAATTGATTCTTTGCCAAATTTTTTTTCAATTACTTGAATTGCACTATTTATTTGAATTGTTTTTTCAGCATCCAATTTATTTTTTTCAATTTGTGAAATAGTTTTTTTAGATTTATTTGAAGATAAAGTTTTTTCATTTTTTTCTTTATTTAATTGTTTTTCCATTTTTCCTCCAATATATAATGTTTTTTTATTAAAATTACAAACAAAAATAAATAAATATGAGATTCAAACTATTCTTTTATTAATTTATTAAAAATGTTAATTGCAAAATCTACACTTTTTTTTCTTATTTCATTTCGGCTGCCAGTTAGTTTCAATTTATGTATTTCATCATTAATTGCAATAAAAACTAAACCTACTTCCTGACCTTCTATTGCGGAAGGACCTGCATTACCAGTAAAGGAAAAACAATAATCCACATCAAAATATTCTTTGCCTTTCAAGGCCATTTCTTTTGCAACAATTTTATTTATTACTCCATTAGAAGTATCAATTCCTAATTTTTCCTTTATTTCATTAGAATATGCTACCAAAGAACCTTTAAAAAATTTGCTAGCTCCTGGATTGTTTATTATTTCAGAAGCAAACATTCCACCAGTAAATGATTCGATTGAAGCAAATGTTACATTTTTCATAAATGTAATTATATTTTAATTATTGAATTTCTTATCAAATTCAATAATAGCTACATCATTCATTTTGACTCTAAATGTGAAATTCTTTACATTTTCTTTGGTAAAAGAATCAATTTGGACAATTTCAAATATTCCTTCTAACTGAGTAATTTCAGACATGAAAATTTCAAGCGATTCTCCCTCTTTAATTGAGATAGTAATATCTCTTTCTTTTAAAGGATTGTTATCATATTTTTCAAATCTATTGATTACATGAGTTATTTCATCAATAAATATTTCAGCAAAAATTAAATTATTTTTTGATGTTCCAGGATGCATTTTACCAATTCAACCTACTTGGATATTATTATCAAAAAGTCCAGCATTATAATTAGGGTGAAGAAAATCAAAATCTAATTTTTTAATTACTAATTCTTTTCCATATATTTTAAATATGTCAGATTT
>JBOFXM010000004.1:0-1054 GCA_051654165.1 Metamycoplasmataceae bacterium | reverse complement strand
GATAACGCTGCGGCTTGTGCGCCTATTACAACGAATGCTATAGATGTTGCTATTAAGATTGCAATGAAGGCAATCTTCTTGGAATTTCATCTTTTCATGTATTATCCTTTTAATATGTTATTAATTATAAAGTAATAATCATATTTTTGAACAATTTAAATTTTGATCCTATATTAATGATTATTTTAAAGAGAATATATATTGTTTATTTAATAATTATTAAATATATAAAATATATGAAAATTTTTAATAAAGTTGTATCATTGTATTATGAAAAAATTAGCTGTTGTAATAGACTCATTCTCTGGTCTATATAAAAAAGATATTGAGAATGAGGATGAAAATATATATTTTTTATCTTTACAGGTAGAAATAGATGGAGAGACAATTCAAGAAGGTCTCGAGGCTCCAAAAGAAGAATTAATAAACAAAATAAGAAATGGTGCTTCTTATGCTACATCACTTCCTTCATTAGCTTATATGCAGGAATTAATAGAAAAATTATCAAGTGAATATGAGAACGTTATCTTTATACCAATATTAAATTATGTTTCTGGAACTTCAGATACACTATCTGCATTCACTAAAGATCATAAAAATGTAACTGTTATTAACAATAATTTTGTTGGTGCAACATATTTAGAAGTAGCTAAAAAAGCAATAGAAATGTCAAACAATGGAGCTGGTTTCGAAGAAATTGTTACTTTTATTAAATGAATGAGTGAAAGATCAATAGGATACATAATACCTAATGAGTTGAAAGCATTAATTGCTTCTGGAAGATTAAAGGGAGTTAAGAAACATATTATTAGTACTGGTAATTTGTCAATAATGCTTAAAGTTTATGATAAATTATCTGTTGCAGGGCTTTCAAGAACTAAAAAGGGTGCTGTTGCAAAAGTAATCGCTAAATTAGAAAAATTTAGTTCTGAAAATAAGACAAAAGAAGGATATGTATATCAAATTGTGTATGGTTATGAAGAAACTCTTCTAAAAATGGCAAAAGAGAAAATAAAAGAAAATATGCTAGAACTAGGTATTGAGATAAAAACAT
>JBOFXM010000003.1:0-1416 GCA_051654165.1 Metamycoplasmataceae bacterium | reverse complement strand
AATGCTTCAGCTAGATCTTTATCTGGAGGAAACCAACAAAAAGCTATAGTTGGTCGTGAAATGTTAACTGATCATGATCTTATTGTTGCTGTTCAACCAACAAGAGGATTAGATGTTGGAGCTATTAATATGATTCATGATGAATTATTAAAAGAAAAAGCAAATGGAAAGGCTATTCTTTTAATATCATATGAATTAGATGAAATAATTGCTCTAGCTGATACAATTGCTGTTTTAAATAAAGGTGAAATTGTTGGAATGAAAAATGCTAAAGAATTTGCAAGAAAAGAAATAGGATTATTAATGGCAGGTTTAGATAATACTGGTGAGATATATGATAAATAAAATTATGCAAAATTTCCAAAGTGAACAATCTGTTGATGGGAGAAGAAAACTTTATAATTCTTTATGGGCACTTTTAATTGGATTGATTGTAAGTATCCTTATAATCTCTTTTACTGGAAATAATCCTTTTGAAGTATTTGGATTTATTTTCAATGAGGCAATCGAAAACTCAAGATTTGTTGTTACAACTGTTGTTTTTATTGTTGCAACCATTGGCACGGCTTTATGTTTTAAATCTGGAATTTTTAATATTGGTATCTCTGGTCAAATGATGGCTGGAGGTATGTCATCAGTTTTAATCTTAAAATTAATTGGCATAAATGAAGCAACAATAATTTTTGCTGTTCTAGCAGCAATTGCTTCAGGAATTCTTGTTTCTATAACGGCAGGAATATTGAAAGCCTTTTTAAATGTTGATGAAGTTGTATCTACTATTTTGTTAAATTGAACAGTCTTTTTTGTTATTAAATTTATAATTAGAAGCAACATACCAGGACTTGTTACACCAACTAGTATTTCTCAAAACAAAACCGATCCTTTTATAATGCCTGATTTTTTTGAATCTGGATGATGAGCAGCAATTCTAATTATTTTTTCGTTAATTTTAATAATTTCAACTTGATTTCTTTTTACCAAGACTTCAATTGGATATAAAATTAAAATGTTAGCTTTAAACAAGGATGCATCTAAATATGCCGGTTCTAATGAAAAAGTAATATTAATATCTATAATGGCAGTATCAGGAGCTCTTGCAGGACTTGCCGGCTTTCTACTTTATACTAGTGAAGGTAGTATTCAGGCAGCTAGCGAACCTATTGTATTAGGATTTGATACAATTGCAATTGCACTACTAGTTTATAATAATCCATTTGGTATTGGCATCTCATCGACTTTGTTTGCAATCATTAAATTAGGTTCTGTCCACCTTAAAGCTCCTTTTGATCCTCTAACAGGTGATTTTGCTCAAATTATGTTTGGTATAATAATTTATATTGCAGCTATAGCAATTGTATTTGAGAAATTAAATGTTTACACATACATTAAAAACAACTATATTTATTATGTTAAAAG
>JBOFXM010000002.1:0-1080 GCA_051654165.1 Metamycoplasmataceae bacterium | reverse complement strand
AGACAGTAGTCCACATTTGACCTACTGAACATATGTTTGACCAAAGAGTCCTTGAAAATTAACTTACTATACATACTCATTGACTTCCCTTCTGATTCCCATTTCTGTCCAAAGTGTCCACAAAATTTTTTTTTCTTTAAGTTTAAAAAAAAAAAAAAATATTACATGTTATGGCTATACAGAAGTTCATATTGAACATATTTCTGACCAAGATTTCAACAAAAAGTTTTCAACAATATATTCTTATAGACTCCTTATTATGTTAAATCAGCCAGACAGTAGTCCACATTTGACCTACTGAACATATTTTTGGTCAAAGAGTCCTTGAAAATTAATTACTATACATACTCATTGACTTCCCTTCTGATTCCCATTTCTGTCCAAAGGGTCCACAAAAGTTTTTTTTTTCTTATTTATTTATTTTTATTTTTATTACATATTTTGGCTATATAGAAGTCCATATTGGACCTATTGAACATATCTCTGACCAAGAGGTCCACAAAAAGTTTTCAATTATATATTCCCATAGACTCCTTCTTGTTAAATCAGCCAGACACTAATCCATATTTGACCAACTGAACATATTTCTGACCAAGAGGTCAACAAAAATTTGTAATTATATATTCTCCTAGACAGCTTATGTTAAATCAGACAGACAGTAGTCCAATTTGGACCTATTGAACAAATTTCTGATTCCCATTTTTTTTTATAAGGTTTTTTTTTTTTTTTTTTACATTTTATGGCTATACAGAAGTCCATATTGGACCTACTGAATATATTTCTGACCAGGAGGTCCACAAAAAGATTTCAACTATATATTCTCTTAGACTCCTTTTTATTTTAAATCAGCAAGACAGTAGTCCATACTTGACCTACTGAACAATTTTTTGACCAAAGAGTCCTTAAAAATTAACCTACCATATATACTAATTGACTTCCCTTCTGATTCCCATTTCTGTCCAAAGGGTCCACAAAAGTTTTTTTTTTAAGTTAAAAAAAAATAAATAAATTATATATTACATGTTATGGCTATACAGAAGTCCATATTGAACATATTTCTTACCAAGAGGTCAACAAAAA
>JBOFXM010000001.1:0-1565 GCA_051654165.1 Metamycoplasmataceae bacterium | reverse complement strand
GAATCAGAAATTTGTTCAATAGGTCCAAATTGGACTACTGTCTGTCTGATTTAACATAAGCTGTCTAGGAGAATATATAATTAAAAATTTTTGTTGACCTCTTGGTCAGAAATATGTTCAGTTGGTCAAATATGGATTAGTGTCTGGCTGATTTAACAAGAAGGAGTCTATGAGAATATATAATTGAAAACCTTTTGTGGACCTCTTGGTCAGAGATATGTTCAATAGGTCCAATATGGACTTCTATATAGCCAAAATATGTAATAAAAATAAAAATAAATAAATTTAAAAAAAAAAAAACCTTTTGTGGACCCTTTGGACAGAAATGGGAATCAGAAGGGAAGTCAATGAGTATGTATAGTAATTAATTTTCAAGGACTCTTTGACCAAAAATATGTTCAGTATGTCAAATGTGGACTACTGTCTGGCTGATTTAACATAATAAGGAGTCTATAAGAATATATAGTTGAAAACTTTTTGTTGAAATCTTGGTCAGAAATATGTTCAATATGAACTTCTGTATAGCCATAACATGTAATATTTTTTTTTTTTTTTAAACTTAAAGAAAAAAAAATTTTATGGACACTTTGGACAGAAATGGGAATCAGAAGGGAAGTCAATGAGTATGTATAGTAAGTTAATTTTCAAGGACTCTTTGGTCAAACATATGTTCAGTAGGTCAAATATGGACTACTGTCTGGCTGATTTAAAATAAAACGGAGTCTAAGAGAATATATAGTTGAAAACTATTTGTGAACTTCTTGGTCAGAAATATGTTCAGTAGGTCCAATATGGACTTCTCTATAGCCATAACATGTAATATTTTTTTAAAAACAAGAAAAGAAAAAAAAAAACTTTTGCGGACCCTTTGGACAGAAATGGTAATCAGAAGGGAAGTCAATGAGTATGTATAGTAAGTTAATTTTCAAGGACTCTTTGGCCAAAAATATGTTCAGTAGGTCAAATATGGACTACTGTCTGGCTGATTTAACATGAGTCTATAAGAATATGTAATTAAAATTTTTTATTGACCTCTTGTTCAGAAATATGTTCAGTAGGTTCAATATCGTCTTCTGTATAGCCATAACATGTAATGTTTTTTTGTTTTTTTTAAATAAGAAAAAAAAAAAAATGTATGGACCCTTTTGACAGAAATGGGAATCAGAATGGAAGTCAATGAGTATGTATAGTAAATTAATTTTCAAGCACTCTTTGGTCAAAAATATGTTCAGTAGGTCAAATGTGGACTACTGTCTGGCTGATTTAAAATAAAAAGCAGTCTATAAGAATATATAATTAAAAACTTTTTGTTGACCTCTTGGTCAGAAATATGTTCAGTAGGTTCAATATGGACTTCTGTATAGCCATAACATGTAAAAAAAAAAAAAAAAAGAAAAGAAATAAAGAAAAACCTTATAAAAAAACCTTATAAAAAAATCTGAATCAGACATTTGTTCAGTTGGTCAAATATGGATTACTGTGTGGCTGATTTAACATAAGAGGGAGTCTATAAGAATATATAGTTGAAAACTTTTTGTTGACCTCTTGGTAAGAAATATGTTCAA